>JAILEJ010000058.1 GCA_024688095.1 Butyrivibrio sp. | reverse complement strand
ACTTTTACATTTTCAGGCAAATCTCTGTTTATGAAATTTCTCATTCTCACAATTGCCTGAGCCAAAAATGCAGCATCTACAAGTGGCTGTCCGCCACGATCAAAAAGCATAAAATCAGGGCTTTTTGGATCAGTTGCATTATCAAGGCACTTTATGAATCTTTCTCTATATTCTTTTTGAAGTTTCTTTTCTTCTTCATCCATATCTGTTTCGAGTTCAAGCCATGGAGCAATTCCAAGAACACTTCTTCCAAATGCTTCAAGTGGAGCAAATTCACATCTTTGATTATGAAAATCAAGAGGAAGTTCTTTTTTTAAATTTCCGTTTTCAAGACTTTTCCATACTGGATCGATTATTTTTAAGGCTGTAAAAAGCCACTGTTTTCTTACTTCGTTCATAGTTATTACCTCTCTTGTTGAAAAATAATATACATTTAGATTGATTAAAATCTAATTACATTAGTCGCTAGAAAACTAACATTTTCTGCAAAAGTATTTTTGGTATTGCAGAAATATGTATTATGAAATATGATGTTAAGTGCAATAAAATCAAGCATTTGTATATATCTAACAAAAATATAAAGCTTATTTTGTGCAAAATTATTTAGTTACTTTTTCTGTTATGGAGGAAAACAATGTTTAAGATATTAAGAGGAGGATGCAATACAAGGCATCCAAGTTCTTTTGTAATGAACAGACCAGAGGGTGTAGATAATTATGTACTTCTTATTATTAAGTCGCCATGTCTTTTTAAGATAAAAGGCGAAGAGTATGATATTGCACCTGATACCGGAATAATTATCTCTACTAAAACGGCGTATTCCTATGGAAATCCAAATGGAGAATATATGGATGACTGGCTTCATTTTTTCATAGATGAAAAGACGATTCCCAAAGATAGTCTTATAAAATCAAATACATTTTTTAAGATCAATGATTCGCATCTTTTTACAGTTCTGATCAGACAGCTTTTGTATGAAAGTCTTTATACGAATGATAAGTATAAAAAAGAAAATACAGAATATCTGATGAGGATAATAATGAATCATATCGAAGTCTGTTTTGACAATGAAATTTCAGATGATTTCTACGGACCTTATTATTCTAAGATGAAAAACATCAGAATATCTATGCAAAGCTCCATATACAATTCCAGAAAGGCTGAGGATTATGCAAAGGAAATTGGAATCAGTACTTCACATTTTCAGCATATGTATAAGGATTACTTTGGTATTTCATTCCAAAAAGATTTTATACGTATGAGAATTGACTATGCCAAGGATATGCTTGAAACAACGGATATTCCTATTGAGAGACTTGTAGAGTTTTGCGGTTACAATAATGAAATGCATTTTTACAGGCAGTTTAAGGAGCATACAGGACAGACTCCAGCGAATTACAGGAAACTATTCAGAAATCTGTTATTCTAAACAGATTATAAAAATCCTATAAAAAACATCAAAAAATTTTCAAGAAAAAAGAAGTATTTTCAATGGAGTTTAAATTTTGTAAAAACTATAATTGCATTTGTAAATGAGAGGGATGTACAAAACATCCGTAGTTTAATTTAGGAGGATTTTACTATGAAAAGGAAACTCGTATCAATTGTACTTGCAACTGCAATGACAGCTTCACTTGTTGCCTGTGGAAGTAGCTCATCTGACACTACTACAGATACAGGAAGCGCTACAGAAGAGAAGGCAGAGGAATCTACAGAAGAAACTGCTGAAAGTACAGAGACAGCTGAAGCTACAGAGTCTGGGGATGTCGCAAACAGTGAAAAGCCACTTGTATGGTTTAACCGTCAGCCATCAAATAGTTCAACTGGTGAACTTGATATGGATGCTCTTAACTACAATGACAAAACTTATTATGTTGGATTTGATGCTAATCAGGGTGCAGAACTTCAGGGACAGATGGTAGTTGAATATCTTGAAGCTCATGCAGATGAAATAGATAGAAATGGTGATGGAATAATCGGATATGTTCTTGCTATTGGTGATATAGGACATAATGATTCAATCGCTCGTACAAGGGGTGTTCGTTCAGCTCTTGGAACAGGAATTGAAACAGATGGAGCAATTGATTCAACACCTGCAGGAACAAATGTTGATGGAACAGCAACAGTTGTACAGGATGCAACAATTGAGCTTGATGGAACATCATATACAGTTCGTGAACTTGCTTCACAGGAAATGAAAAACAGTGCTGGTGCTACATGGGATGCAGCTACAGCAGGAAATGCAATCGGAACATGGTCAGCATCTTTTGGAGATCAGATTGATATCGTAATCTCTAATAACGATGGTATGGGAATGTCAATGTTTAATGCATGGTCCAAAGAAAATGCAGTTCCTACATTTGGATATGATGCAAACTCTGATGCTGTTGCAGCTATAGCTGAAGGATACGGTGGAACAATTTCTCAGCATGCTGATGTTCAGGCTTACCTTACACTTCGTGTTCTCAGAAACCTTCTTGATGGTGTAGATGTTGACACAGGTATCGGTACACCTGATGATGCAGGAAATGTTCTTTCAGATACAGATTATAAGTATGTTGAAGAAGAGCGTTCTTACTATGCTTTGAACCTTGCAGTTACAGCTGATAATTATGAGAACTTTATGGATGCAACTCAGACATATGCTCCAGTATCAACACAGCTTGACAGCACAGCTCATCCAACCAAGAATGTATGGCTTGATATCTATAACGCATCAGATAACTTCCTTAGTGCAACATATCAGCCACTTCTTCAGAACTATGATGATCTCCTTAACCTCAATGTAGAGTACATTGGTGGCGATGGTCAGACAGAGTCTAATATTACAAACCGTCTTGGAAATCCAAGTCAGTATGATGCATTTGCAATCAACATGGTTAAGACAGATAACGCTGCAAGTTACACAGCACTTCTTGATCAGTAATTTTACAAGTAAATAATAATATGTATTTAATCTTGGCCTCCTGCGAAGGCAGGGGGCCTTTGTATAAACGAAAGGATTAGAGAATATGTCAGATAGAAAAGACGAAATAATCCTGTCCATTCGTGGGATGTCAAAATCCTTTGGGAGAAACAGAGTTCTGGATCATATCAATCTGGATGTGAAAAAAGGAACTGTTATGGGACTTATGGGTGAAAATGGAGCCGGAAAGTCAACCATGATGAAGTGTCTGTTTGGTACTTATCATAAAGATGAGGGAGACATTTATCTTGACGGAAAAGAAGTGTCTTTTTCCGGACCAAAGGAAGCTCTGGAAAACGGCATTGCCATGGTGCATCAGGAACTTAACCAGTGCCTTGAAAGAAGCGTTGTAGATAACTTATTCCTTGGAAGATACCCGGTTAATGCTCTGGGAATTATAGATGAAGGCAGAATGAAAAAAGAAGCCTCCGATCTGTTTAGAAAATTGGGCATAACAGTAAACTTAACACAGCCTATGAGAAACATGTCTGTTTCACAAAGACAGATGTGTGAAATAGCAAAAGCAATTTCTTATAATTCGAAAATTATTGTTCTTGATGAGCCTACATCATCTCTTACTGAACCTGAAGTAAAAAAGTTGTTTTCAATGATGAAACAGCTTACCAGTCAGGGAATTTCACTTATTTATATTTCCCACAAAATGGATGAAATTTTCCAGATATGTGATGAGGTATCCGTTCTTAGAGATGGAAAACTTGTAGCAACCAAGAACGTTAAAGATACCAATCTGGATGAACTTATATCAGCAATGGTAGGTAGATCTCTTGATAACAGATTTCCACCTGTTGATAATGTTCCGGGAGATAATATTTTGCAGATTTCGCATCTTTCAACCAAGTTTGAACCACATCTTCAGGATGTTTCCTTTGAAGTAAAAAAGGGAGAAATCTTTGGTTTGTATGGGCTTGTTGGAGCAGGAAGAACAGAGCTGCTTGAAACAATATTTGGTGTAAGAACGAGAGCTGCAGGAAGAGTTTATTTTGACGGAAAGCTGATGAACTTTACAAGTGCAGCAGATGCGATGGCAAATGGTTTTGCAATGATCACAGAGGAAAGAAAGGCAAACGGACTTTTCTTAAAGGGTGATCTTACCTTTAACACAACTATTGCAAATATGAATCATTATAAAAATGGTCCGGTGCTTTCAGATAGTAAGATGCATAAGGCAACCTTGAATGAGATTGAAATTATGCATACAAAATGTATGGGACCTGAAGATATGATTTCATCTTTATCAGGTGGAAATCAGCAGAAGGTTATATTTGGTAAATGGCTTGAAAGAAATCCAAAGGTATTTATGATGGATGAACCTACAAG
>JAILEJ010000052.1 GCA_024688095.1 Butyrivibrio sp. | reverse complement strand
CTTGACATTTATTCAGCACTTACAATCACTTTTTCTACTGTAGGTACAGGTGGTTTTGCAATTACAAATGCTGGAATTGGAGGATATTCTCTGATGACCCAGACTGTAATTATTGTGTTTATGGCATTATGTGGGGTTAATTTCAGCGTATATTATTATATTAGTTGTAAAAAGTTTGGTGAAGCCTTTAAGATTGATGAAGTAAAATGGTATTTTATAACAATGTTTGGAGCTGCGACCCTTATAGCAATAAACGTATATAGGGCAGGTCTTTTGGAAACCCCATATTTATCATTCCATCATGCACTTTTTGCAGTTACATCTATTATGACTACAACAGGTTTTGGTACTGAAGATTTCAATCTTTGGCCACAGTTTTCAAGAACTCTGATAGTAACACTTACAATGATAGGTGCCTGTGCTGGTTCAACAGGTGGTGGATTCAAATTTTCAAGATTTATTATTCTTTGGAGAACCATAAAAAATGAGTTGATATTTATAATTCATCCAAAGTCTGTAAAAAAGGTTTATATGGATGGCAGAGCAGTTGAAGGAACAACAGTAAAATCTGTATCTGCGTATCTTGGAATATATGTACTTATTTATGTTGTATCATTACTTATCATTTCACTTGATGGTTTTGATTATGAGACGAATTTTACAGCTGTTGCAGCAACACTTAATAATGTTGGACCAGGTCTTGGAATGGTAGGTCCGATGGGAAATTATTCAGAATTTTCAGTTTTGTCCAAAATTGTTCTTATGTTTGATATGCTTGCAGGAAGACTTGAGCTGTTGCCAATTATGATTCTTCTATCTCCAAGAACATGGAAGAAGCTTTAATTTTTATTTGGATGTGGATCAGATGTAAAACAGCTACTCTATATAGATGTGGACAATACAGTATATGTTTTCGGCACATTTAATCAGAAACACGCATTTATTGCGGGGGCGTGAGGAAGTCTAAATTTATATGCTAACAAGAAAAGCTTTTGATCGTATTACTTACGTATCAAAAGCTTTTTAATTATCGTTATATTGGAATTGTATATTTATAAACATTTTTTTATTAAGTTTATCTGGTTTTTGTAAATAAAAAATTTCCATTATTTGATCAGATAAATACGGATCAGATAGATTATGAACAGATGGAGCGGATAAAAAATATAGAAGATAAATTTATATTTTTTGGAAAAGTCACCTCTTTTTCCATTATACAAAAGAATAAGTATAAATGCCGGCAGACAATATTTTTCGGAGTCAGTATAGCACATTGTAATATATCCAAGTATAGAAGCAATAACCGGTTCGTCTTTTAATATAAAGAAAATACATATAAGAATTATGCCGTGATAGGAGTAGTCTGTATGTATTTTAAAACAGAAGAATCCTATTGCTGAAGCTATGAAAAGTGATAAAGCAAAAGCAGGAATATAATTCTTTTGATATATATTTAAAATTCCCAGCGGAGCCAGTTTTTTGAAAATTGTATCAATTAGCCATATGGTAAGAAGACCAAAAAATAGAGTAAGGTAAACATTTTGTACGGATAAAACGTGATCTTTATTGGCTAAAATATTGGCAAACATATTTTTCTCAAACGGAGAATCTTTGAGATTAAAAGTTATATCAAAAAATAATTCGGATATTACTGAAAAAATGGCCAGATTACGAAGATATCTGACTCTGCTCCGGGTGTGAATATAGCCTTCTACAATAAGAAAGCAGAAGATGGGAAAAGCAATTCTTCCTATGTGGCGCATAATATAATAAATCGATGCCCATTCCCTAGAGGATAGAACATCAGGACATTTATGGTAATTAATGCAGTACAACAAAAGGCCAGCACCAATATGATCTATGAGCATAGTGATGATGGCAATTATTTTGAGAGCATCTGCATTTATAATTTTTATCTTTGTAAGTTCTTTGGTATAATTAATATGCATAATCCCATTTTAGTACGTGGGATAAATAATTTCCAGTATAATAATTGTACGATTTAGCGTGTTGAATATAGGCGAAATCTTATTTTTGTGCATAAGAAGTCATGATTTTTGGAACGCAGTAACAAAAAGTCATACAATTATGTATGTGGATTAAAAAGAGCGAGGAAAGTCTATGAAGCTGATATTTGTTGGAGCAGATCACGAAGTAACCGGTAGCTGTCATTTTATACATGCCTGTGGCAAAAACATACTTGTGGATTATGGTATGGAACAGGGAAAAGATTTTTTTGAAAATATTGATATACCGGTTGCACCTGCGCTTATTGATTATGTTTTTTTGACACATGCACATGTGGATCATTCGGGAAATCTTCCAAAACTATATGCTAATGGATTTAGAGGGAGGATATATGCAACAGATGCAACTGCAGATCTTTGCAGTATAATGCTCAGAGACTGTGCTCACATACAGATGACTGAGGCTGAGTGGAGAAATCGTAAAGGTAAGAGAAATAAAAATATAGAAAAGTTTGAACCTGCATATACAGTAGAGGATGCTGATAATACAATTAGAAATATTGTACCTTGTGACTATGATCAGATTATTGAAATATGCGATGGAATAAAAATAAGATTCACTGATATAGGACATTTACTAGGTTCATCAAGTATTGAAGTTTGGCTTACAGAAAAAAAGGTTTGTAAAAAAATTGTTTTTTCAGGTGATATAGGTAATTATAACCAGCCACTTATAAAGGATCCTAAAAAGACAGAGGAAGCTGATTATGTTGTTATGGAATCTACCTATGGTGACAGAATACATAGTGAGACCAGACCTGATTATATCAAAGAACTTTCAGAAATATTGAATACAACCTTTGCAAGAGGTGGAAATGTTGTAATTCCATCGTTTGCAGTTGGTAGGACGCAAGAGATATTATACTTTATCAGAAAGATAAAAGCTGATAAACTTGTTACTGCGGTTAGTGATTTTGAAGTGTATGTTGATAGCCCAATGGCCGTTGAAGCTACGGGTATTTTTGAGAAAAATAGAAATGAATGCTATGATGAGGAAGCGATGGATCTTGTTAAAAAGCATATAAATCCTATCAGTTTTCCGAAATTAAAGTTGGCAATTTCTACGGATGAATCAAGAGCAATAAATGATAATGATTCGCCTAAGGTTATTATTTCTGCATCAGGTATGTGTGATGCCGGTAGAATAAGACATCATTTAAAACATAATCTGTGGAGAAAAGAGTGCACAATTTTGTTTGTAGGATATCAGTCAGTTGGAACGACAGGTAGAGCAATAGTTGATGGAGTAGATCAGGTTAAACTTTTTGGTGAAACAATCGATGTACAGGCAGAAATTCGTTCGCTTACCGGATTATCAGGACATGCTGATAAAAATGGGCTTATAGACTGGATAAATGGATTTAAAAAGAAACCTTCCAAAGTGTTTATAGTTCATGGTGAAGATGGTGTAACAGAGAGTTTTGCGCAGTGCCTTAGAGATGAATATGGTTATGATGCTTATGCTCCATATAGTGGAACAGAGTATGATCTTATAAGTGGTCAGTTTATCAAGGAAGGAGTTCCAGTTCCAATAAAGAAAAAGGTTTCTGGTACTGTTTCAGATGTTTATGCAAGGCTTAAAGCTGCTGGAGCAAGACTAGTGGCTATTATTGCAAAGAGCGCAGGAATGACTAATAAAGATAAGGCTAAATTCGCGGATCAGATAAATGCGCTTTGTGATAAGTATGATAAATAAAATTAGCAGGAATGGAGATATTTAATAAATGGGAGAGATTATTATTCAGAATGAAACAACCCCGGATCCGATAAGCCTTATTGGAAGAGAGGCTGGAGTTTGCTGGGGAGCAAATATAAATGATGCGGAAAAAAACTATAAAAGAGGTATGGGATGTATTACATCTGAACATGGAAGAACCTGGGAATATCCTCAGGTATATATGATAATTGATGGATATTCAGCAAGAGTTATCAGAGAGCTATATACACATATAGGAGGAAGTCCTACAAGACTTCAGGCATCTACAAGATATATTGATTATTCAAAGGGAGATGGTTTTGAATATGTAATTCCCCCCAGAATAGCGGGTAATCCTGAAGCACTTAAGCTTTATACTGATATGATGAAGCAGATAAATGAAACCTGCAAAACATTAGAAAAGGATTTTGAAATGCCAAGGGAAGATAGTGCAATGCTTTTGCCTCTTGGAATGACAACAAAGATTGTTTTCAGAACAAATTTAAGAAACCTTGTTGATATGTCTCATCAGCGTCTTTGCAACAGAGCTTACTGGGAATACAGGAAGCTTATGAATGATATGTGCAAAGCCCTTTCTGATTATTCAGATGAATGGAAAACTCTTGTAGATATGCTGTTTGTTCCCAAATGTGATATAACAGGTTTTTGTACTGAAGCTAAATGCTGTGGTAGAAGACCTAAAAAGGAAGGAAATATATGAAAATAATTGTTGCTGCGGATAATAACTGGGCAATAGGAAATGATGGACAGCTTCTTGTAAGTATTCCCAGTGATTTAAAGGCTTTTCAGAAAGAAACTACGGGAAAGGTGATTGTTTATGGAAGAAAGACACTTCATACTTTTCCAAGACAGATGACACTTCCTGACAGGGAGAATATAATTCTTTCAAGAAATCCTGATTATGAGGAAAAAGGAGCGGATGTTGTACATAGTATTGATGAACTTTTGGAGAAAGTTTCCGGTTATAATTCGGATGATGTGTTTGTTGTAGGAGGGGCTGAAATTTATGAACAGCTTCTTCCGTATTGCAATATTTGTTATGTGACAAAGCTTGACAGGGAATTTGAAGCAGATGCATTTTTTCCAAATCTTGATAAAGATCCTGATTGGGAACTTTATGAAGAAAGTGATGAACTTGTATATTTTGATACTCCATATACTTATCTTACATATATCAGAAAAGGAACAAAGATTATGTAAGCCCTAAATCAAAAAAGAAGTAAATATTAAAAAATATAAATTAAAAAAGAAGTAAGCCAAAAAAGAAGAGGTTGCCGCAGTACCTTATTTAAACAAGTGTGATATTCTGGTGAGGATAACATGTTTAAATTGTCTATCTAATGCGACAGCCTCTGTTTTGTTTTATAATTTATATTTTTATCATTTATTTAAAGATTATTGATTTTATGTTGGAAATCAATTGTCTTTGGTAATCGAATCTGACCAGTAGCTTTGATTATATATATCTGTGAATTTATATAGCGCAATCTCACTTCCTTCACCAAGTACTGTGTTACTGATAGTAATTTCATCAGTAACTGTCATCTGATTGCCCAAATAATAACTGTCATTAAATGTCCCATCATATGAGTAATAGTCACATATAAAATCAAGCGTATCACCTTCCTCAAGTTCTATCAGTCCTCTGGAAATAGTAGATGTTTCAGTTTCTTCATCATAATCCGGGTCGGCACCAGCTATGTATCCATAAGGATTCTCATTGTCAAAAATAAGTATCAGATGTACTTTTTTATCATTAAGCATTGCAGGAACATATCCGGTAATAGTATAGTTTTCTCCGTCGTCAGTTGTATCAGTATGATAGTATGCAACGGGCTGATCATTTATGGAAATCCATGTACCATCGACGTCCGCAACAAGATTTCCGTCATCATCGAAACTATATAAATTATCAAGTCCCATATCCACATAACCTTCTCCATCATCATAAAAGACGTTGAGGTCAACTGAATGTATGAGATTCCACTGATCTTCAGGGAGAGACATTATATAGTCACCAGCTTCATTTTGCTGCCAGACCAGAGCACCTGCATCAAGCTGATTTGCAGAAATATATTCTGCAGCCTGCTCTGTGGTTACCATTCGGTCTGACATAAATCCCATATTAGAGGAATCAAGGCCGTTTAGTCCTTTTCCACTTCCGGCAAAAAGAGTGATAAGCTGACTTATAGTTTCGAGACTTTGAAGCGCAGAATCTGCTTGTGACGAGTCTCCTAAGAGCAGTTCAAAGGGTGACGTGCTTCCGCCGGTAGCTATCTGTCCAGAAGTCTCAAGTGCCGCAAATTCTTTTATACAGTCTGAATATTCAGAATCAAGACCAATCTGATCATAGGTATTTGTTGCCTGATCTACAAGTGAGGCCTTTTTATATGGGAAATAGGCTGAAATACCGTAGGCATTGGTCATATTATCTGAAGTTCTATTGTATTTTACTGAGCTTAGAAGTACATCTACAAGTTTTGATGCTTCATCGGTGCCAATTCCGTTTGCAAAGTTTACAAGGTCAATTTGATCAATTTTGGAGGACGATGCAAATTCTCTCGTATTACTTCTTGCAGTAGATACAGTATTATAATTATCATTTTTGATAAGCTCTGTTGTGCTTTGTGCAAAAGATTTGAATTCTTCAGGTACGTTTGTTTCAAGCTCGGCAAGGTCTACGATAGAAAGAGTAGTCTTTTGACCAGGACAGCTTCTGGCGCATACATCAACAAAATCATCAATAATATTTTTTCCAATATCAAGAGTAGACATTGAAGGGTTTTCTGAGAGTGCAGTAAGCCAGTTAGTGTAATACCATCCTACACCTGGTTCTGTTTCTTCAGAAGCAATACAGTAATCCGCATAATTAGTAAGCATTAGATCAGTTTCAATAGTTGCCATAAGACATGTATCAAATCCAATAAAATCAAATTTCATGTCAGCATTTTTAAGGGCAGTATTAATTCCTGAAAGCGACATAGAACCTGATCTGGGATTTTTTTCATCATATCCATATCCTGAAACTGAACCACCGCCGTGATCCCAGAATATTAGCATATTCCTATTTGCTGGATAGTTTTCTTTACAATAATCAATGAAGTAGGTCAGGTTATCGGGATTTGTCATAGATTCATTCCCTGCATTATCAACCAGTTTTTTAAGACCTCCATCTCTTATTTGATAAATTTGGTTATAATTACTGCTTATTACATTATTCTTCCATGCTGAGCAACCACCTGCAAAGACAATTAGATTTATATTATTACCAATAGTTGCTTTGGTCATTTCAGTAAGGTCATTGGTAGCCATTCCGCTTCTTGATTCAAGGTCTGTACCACACATATAGACCATTATGGTTATTTCGTCGCTGCCATCACCATAAATGGTGGTATATTTATCGCGCGAACCTTCTGCTATACTTGTATTTAATTTTGCTGTGTTTTTGTCTAAGGTCCAACCTGCAGAAGTATTGCTATAACTGTTATATCCGCCAAAAAGTGATGCTAGAGAACCTGAATATGAAGAACTTTGAGTTTGCGACGAACTTTGAGCAGAACCGGTTGTATTTGTATTTCCTGTAGAGGTACCTGAAGTAGTGGTACCACTTGAGGTAGTACCGTTATTGTTGGTGCTTTGAGTAGAGTTTATAGTATCTGTGTTGGTTGTTTGGGTTTCGCTTGAATCTGAACCTCCAAGAAGGGCACCAACGCCACCTCCACCACCAAGTAGAAGTGCAGCAAGTAATATAAGCATTCGTAGACCTCCACCGGAGCGGTTCCCTGAAGATCTGTCTCCAGAAGAATTACTTCCACCTCCAGACATAAAAGAACCGCTACCTACTTGGCCCTGCCCAGTACCTGCGCCTCTTTTATGTACACCTTTACCTTCACCAGTTACATGTTTTTCTCTGGCTCGTGGTCTATTATTATCACTCATAAAAATCCTCCCATAAGCTTTTATTTAATATTGTTTTTAATTTTAAAATCGATGTTATTTCGCTACCATTATATCAAAAAACAAATAACGTTAAAATATCCACTTTGGCCTCATTCTTTTACGTCTTTTATGTCTTTTATGGATATCAAGAATTAAAATTATCCTATCTACACCATTACCTTTGAAGTTTTTAGTTATGAAGAATTAAATACCTATTTAATTCTCAAAGCAGGCGGTGAAATTCAATATTTTATAAATGTGAATTTAAATATTTAAATGTGTTCAGAACACGTTCACGCTTTATCTATCAGGCGCTATAGAAATTAAATTCAAAATAAAAGTTCTGTCAAGAGCGTGCCGCTTCGCGGTGCTATGCACTCTTGACAGAACTTTTATTTTGACTTATTTGTAATCAAGCGCCTGATAAGTGAGGTATGCTAACGCCATATATTCATTTACTGTTGTAGAATCATAATCCTTACTTGTCGATAGTACTTCTTATGACTCTCACCACCACATCTACATTCATAGAGTCATAAATTCATGTTCCACAACCCTCTAGTGCTCATATTTTATGACTTATTTAGCACCATGCAATGCTGTAGAGTCATAATCCTTACTTGCTAATTGTACTTATTATGACTCTTACTGCCACATCTACATTCATAGAGTCATAATTTCAATTTCAATAATCTGCATACACTTAAGTTTTATGACCTATTTAGCACCTTGCAACGCTGTAGAGTCATAATTCTTACTTGCCGATTGCACTTATTATGACTCTCGGCGCCACATCTACATTCAAAAAGTCATAATTTCAATTTCAATAATCTGCATACACTTAAGTTTTATGACCTATTTAGCACCTTGAAATGCTGTAGAGTCATAATTCTAACTTTCCAATAGAACTTATTATGACTCTAACCACCATATCTACATTCAAAAAGTCATAATTTCAATTTGAATAATCTGCATATCCTTACGTTTTATGACTTATTTAGCACCAATGCAATGCTGTAGAGTCATAATCCTTACTTACTGATTGTACTTATTATGACTCTAACCACCATATCTACATTCAAAAAGTCATAAATTCAATTTCAATGATCTGCAAACACTTTAGTTTTGTGACCTATTTAGCACCATGAAATGCTGTAGAGTCATAATTTTTACTTGTCGATAGTACTTATTATGACTCTCAACGCCACATCTACATTCATAGAGTCATAATTTCTATTTCAATAATCTGCATATCCTTACGTTTTATGACTTATTTAGCACCATGCAATGCTGTAGAGTCATAATCCTTACTTGCTAATTGTACTTATTATGACTCTTACTGCCACATCTACATTCATAGAGTCATAATTTCAATTTCAATGATCTGCATATCCTTACGTTTTATGACTTATTTAGCACCATGAAATGCTGTAGAGTCATAATCCTTACTTGTCGATAGTACTTATTATGACTCTCAACGCCACATCTACATTCATAGAGTCATAATTTCTATTTCAATGATCTGCATATCCTTACGTTTTATGACTTATTTAGCACCATGAAATGCTGTAGAGTCATAATTCTAACTTGTCAATAGTACTTATTATGACTCTAACCACCATATCTACATTCAAAAAGTCATAATTTCAATTTGAATAATCTGCATATCCTTACGTTTTATGACTTATTTAGCACCATACAATACTGTAGAGTCATAATCCTTACTTGCCGATTGTACTTATTATGACTCTCACAGCCACATCTACTTCATAGAGTCATAATTTCTTCATGCGACAGCATTTTTTTATTTGTCAGGCAGATGATTACTATGTAGTTAAAGAAAAAAATTCTGTCAAGAGTACATAGCACCGCTAAGCGGCATGCTCTTGACAGAATTTTTACTTTGACTTTAATTTTTATAGCGCCTGATATATTTTTTGTGAATTAAATTGTTATTTAAAGGAGCTGAAGGCCTGCTTTTGAAGCTTCTGTTGAAACTTCATCTGGCCAAAGAGAAGACTGAACTTCTCCAATGTGAGCTTTTCTTAAAAAGAACATACAAATTCTTGACTGACCTATTCCTCCACCTATTGTATATGGAAGCTCCTTGTTAAGGATTGCTTTCTGGAATGGAAGTTCAGCTCGTTTAGTGCATCCTGCTTTTTCAAGCTGTGATTTGAGAGAGTTCTCATCAACACGAATACCCATAGATGAAAGCTCTAATGCAATATCAAGTACTGGATAGTAAACAAGTATGTCAGCGTTTAATTCCCAGTCATCATAGTCTGGTGCACGGCCGTCATGCTTTTCACCTGATGCAAGCTTATCGCCTATCTGCATTAAACATACAGCGCCCTTTGCTTTTGTGATGTAATATTCTCTTTCTTTAGGAGTGTTATCAGGAAACATATCCTCAAGCTCCTGAGTTGTTATAAAGAAAATATCATGTGGAAGAATTTCTTCTATATAGTCATATTGAATAGACATAAATTTCTCTGTTTTACGTAGAACTTTGTATACTGTACGAACAGTTTCTTTGAGATAATCAATATTACGATCTTCTTTATTGATTACTTTTTCCCAGTCCCACTGATCTACGAAGATTGAATGGATATTATCAGTAACCTCATCACGTCTGATAGCATTCATATCTGTATATAAGCCTTCACCAACAGAAAAACCGTATTTCTTAAGCGCAAAACGTTTCCATTTTGCAAGTGAATGAACGATTTCAGCATCTTTCCCATCTTCTTTTATATCAAAACTAACAGGACGCTCTACTCCGTTTAGGTTATCGTTAAGTCCTGTTGCTGGATCAACGAATAAAGGTGCAGTTACACGCAATAAATTTAATCTGGCTGACAAGAGATTCTGGAAAAAATCTTTAACAGTTTTTATCCCAATCTGTGTATCGTGTAAATTTAAAGCAGATTCATAATCTTTTGGAATCTTAAGGTTTTCCATATATGCCTCCATTAATATTTGTGGTAGATCAAGTGTTTATAATTTTAAACAAAAAATCCAATAATAATTAAAACTCTTTTTCAGTCAAATTTCAATACTTAAAGGTTTTTACTATCTATTTTTCTTGCGTAAATAATTTAATATAAAGAATTTTAATTTAAGAAAATTTTAAACAAATATAAAGTATTTTATAAATACATTTTTATATTTATCTATTATAATGCAAATAACTTAAATAAGTGTTGTATACACGGTTTTGTATTGAACGCGTTAGTAGATCAGGAGAAGGAATTCCTGATAAGCGTAGAAAGGAATTTTTATGTTAGAAAAGAATTTAAAACACATTATTAAGTTAACTCCAGGTCAGGTTGATCAGTTCGTAAAAGAAGCATCAAAATGCGATTTTGATATTGATATATATTACAATAGATTCACAGTTGATGCTAAGTCAATTCTTGGCGTTTTTGGATTAGACTTAACAAAAGCACTTACTGTAGATTGCCATGGATTTGATGAAGGCTTTGAAAACTATCTTGGATCACTTGCAACAGCTTGCTGATAATTGATGAATATATATGGCTTTAGAACTCCCTATGTTATAAAATACATAGGGAGTTTTTTTAATAATTTAAAGGAAGTATGTTGGTAATATGAAAGAGATTAAAATTTCAGTTCGTGCACTTGTAGAATTTTTGCTTCGAGAAGGAAATATCGACAACAGAGTACATACAGGATCTGAAAACGCTATGCTTGAAGGCAGCAGAATACATAGGCTGATTCAAAAGAGAATGGGTGCTGAGTACGAGGCTGAAGTTCCATTAAAGTTTAATTATGATACTTCAAATTATCGACTTGTAATTGAAGGCAGAGCAGATGGTATTGTTAGAAAAGGGTTAAGCGCAGAAAACTCGGAGATATATAGGGATAATTCAATTTTGTATCTTGATGATGCAGATTTAATAGAATTTGATGATGTTAGTCTTATAGATGAGATAAAAGGAACTTATAGAGATTTAAATAAAATGAGATCTCCGGTTGCTACTCATCTTGCACAGGCTAAATGTTATGCCTATATTTTTGCTCTTCAAAATAATTTACAGGCTATCAGAGTGAGGATGACATATTGCAATCTTGATACAGAGGAAATACGTTATTTTAATTATAATTATCACTTTGAAGAGATAGCAGTCTGGTTTAATTCTCTGTTGAAGGGATATCTTAAGTGGGCTGATTTTCAATATGAATGGGAGAAAATCAGAACAACATCTATTAAACAGCTTCAATTTCCATTTTCCTATAGGACAGGCCAAAAAGAGCTTGCAGGTCATGTGTATAGAACTATTGTCCATAAAAGAAAGCTTTTTTTGGAGGCGCCTACTGGTACAGGAAAAACAATTACTACTATTTTTCCGTCAGTTAAAGCAATCGGAGAGGGAAAAGCGGATAAAATCTTTTATCTTACGGCTAAAACCATTACCAGAACTGTTGCTGAAAATGCATATAACACTTTAAGAGAAAATGGTGCATTGAGATTTAAAACATGTACTATAACTGCACGTGATAAAATTTGCTTTTTGGATGAAAGCAATTGTAATCCTGTTGCTTGTCCTTATGCTAAAGGCCACTTTGATAGGATAAATAATGCAATATTCGATCTTATGGAAAATGAGGATGATTTTTCCAGAGAAAAGATATCTGAATATGCCATGAAACATGAAGTATGTCCTTTTGAAATGTCTTTGGACATGAGTCTGTTTGCTGATGGAATTATTTGTGATTATAACTATGTTTATGATCCTTATGTATATTTGAGACGTTTTTTTGCAGAAGGCGATAAAAAACCATATATATTTCTTGTTGATGAATCACATAATCTCCTTGATCGTGGACGTGAGATGTATAGTGCAGATCTTTTCCAGGAAGAATTTGAAATTTTTGCTGCTACAATAAGAGATGCTCATCCAAGAATTGCAGGACTGGTTGATAAATGTGACAAGGAGCTTCAGGTTTTAAGGGATGATTGTAATGAGTGCAGTATTTTAGATTCGGTAGATGAGTTTGTAAAAACTTTGAATCGTTTGTCTACAGTTATTTCGGAATACTTAGAAAATAATAACGAAGGAATCAATAGGGATGAGATTTTACAGTTTTACTTTAGAATTTCAAGATTTCTTGTAACTTTTGACAGATTAGATGAATTATATACAGTATATTCAGAAATTCAGGAAGATAATACATTTAAATTAAAGCTTTTTTGTGTGGATCCATCGAAAAATCTTCTTGAATGTATGAATAGGGCAGTGTCTACGATACTTTTCTCAGCAACACTGTTACCAATTCAATATTATAAAAAACTTTTAGGTGGAATTGATGAAGATTATGAAGTGTATGCAAATAGTGTATTTGATCCATCTCAATGTGAAATCTTTATCGGAACAGATGTTACAAGTAAATACTCCAGACGAAGTGAAAAGGAATTTCGTAATATTGCATCGTATATCAATTCTATTGTAGAAGCTAAGCCTGGTAATTATCTAGTGTTTTTTCCTTCGCATGTTTTTCTTGAGCAGGTTTTGGATATATATATGGATGAATATCATAACCCTGAAATGGAAAAGCTTTTGATACAGGGAGAATATATGAGCGAGGAGGACCGTGAAAGCTTTATTTCAAATTTTGATGTGTCTGATCAAAGTAATTCAATTGATTTTTCTAAAGTTATTAAAATGGAAATTGACATTGAAGAAAATAAAAACATACTTGGCTTTTGCGTCATGGGTGGAATTTTTAGTGAAGGTATAGATTTAAAAAAGGATAGCCTTATAGGAGTTATTGTTGTAGGAACAGGAATTCCGCAAGTTTGTAATGAAAGAGAAATATTATTCAATTATTTTGAAAGCAAAGGCAAAGATGGATTTGATTATGCATATAGATATCCTGGAATGAATAAAGTTTTACAGGCTGCAGGAAGAGTTATTCGTACAGAAGAGGATAGGGGCGTAGTTGCACTTTTAGACGAACGCTTTACGAGTTATTCTTATAAAGGACTTTTTCCACGTGAATGGAAACAAATTTTGAATGTTTCGACCGATACAGTCAAAAATGCCGTTGAAGCCTTTTGGAATAAGGGATGAAAGAACTTTTATGTGTGAATATATGTATTTTTAAAGTGAAAATTCAATAAAAACAGGAATGTGATTAACATAATTAATAGTATTAATGCAATATGTAAACCAAACAACTACTTGAATTGTTTGAATTTTTGCAAAAATTAAAGCGTTCCGTATACAAAATGACTGTTTTGATATGTATAAATGACATTAGTGTCATGTGGATAACTCTGTGGAAAATGGGGATTGTTTTTAAAAACTTTTCTGCAACCCACAAAAATAAAGATGTTTAAAAACATACGTTTTATTGTAGATTTGAAAAAAGTTTTATCACCAGAACTGATTTGGTCAATAAAAATATGTAAACCATTTTCGATTATGACATGTATGTCACACATTGAATTTAAGCCAAAATGTCAAAAAATAATAGAGACAGCATCAAAATCTGTCTCTATTGTGTATACAATTAATATAAATAATAAATGTTTTTTCTGTATACGTTTAATTATACGGAATATAGCATCTGCTATTATGTTCTTTGCGCATCATTAAGTGAAGATGTGGATATTGTTGCTTTGTGGATAAGTACGATTTCACCTTTGGTACTTTTTTTGACCTCATATAGAGCATTATCTGCAGCATACATATAATCCCACAGTTTATTACCTGGCGCAGGAACTGAATTTCGTATTCCCTGTGAAACTGATGCATATCCACTTGGAGTCTTACTATTTTTGATTTTGAGATTTGTTATCCTTGTTCTGATTGTGTCTGCCAGTACATTTATCTCTTCGTCTGTATATCCTTCGTATATAACTACAAATTCGTCTCCGCCATATCTAAAGCAGTGAATTGTATCACAGCATATACTTTGCAATATTGCTGCAATTTTCTTTAGTAGTTCATCACCTTCCTGATGTCCATAGGTATCATTGAATTCCTTAAAGTAATCTATGTCAAGAAGCTCAAATCCTAATAAAGTGTTATTTCTGCTGGCATTATCAAAAGCGATATCTCCATATTCATTAAGCAGATATCTGTTTGATATTCCTGTTAAAGGATCCTTTGATACTTTTTCAAGTAGAATTTCGTTTTCTTTTTTTACAACTTCCATTTTAGTGCGCAGATCCATATAAAAATTATAATTCTTAATAGTTTCTTTTCTTTGAAGCTCAAGATATTTAAAGTGATTATAGGAAGTCTCTTTTGCTTTATCAATTTCTCCAGAAGCACTATAATATATGGTCAGTATTCTTGCATAACTAATCATGATATTGTAAATGTTAAAATCCTGTATTTCAGTATCAAGTATACTTAATATTTCTCCCAAAGAAGCGATTTCATTTGATTCAACCAGAAATTCACAAAGATTAAAAATGTCCTCCAGAGCATCGAGGACTGGTGGATGGGCCTTTATTGTTTCAATAAAACCAGAAATTTCGTTTTTTACTATTTCATTTTGGTCAAGAGAATATGCCAGTTTTATTTTTAATTCGTAGTAGGGAGTATCTCTTATAAGATACTCAGGATTACCCCATTTTTCCAACAAGGATGATATTTGCTGTGAAATAGTAATAGCCTGCTTGAGTTTCCCAAGTTTTATATAGCAGATTCCCATAGTACAACAAACATAAAGGTAATTTCTCTGATATGCGCTGTCTTTTTTGCCATGATTAATATATTTTCGAGCTTGTCTTGTATACTTAAGTGCGTTTTTATAATCTTTTATATGAATATAAGTCTGACCAATATTATATGTAATTATACCCGTGAGCATCTGTTCATGGTCTGGGCAAAGTGAACTGAAACGGAGCGCTGTCAGAAAGTAATCCAGACCAAGCTCATTGCTTCCGTGATTTAGAGCATCTACGGCAAGCATATTGTAAGAGCGTGCAAGTAGTTCATACTCTGAAGCACTTTGCTGATGCTCAATACCTTTTAAGAGATTGGTGAAAAATCCATTGTAATGAGGAACACTCATATAACAGGCTTCTGATAAATAGTAATAGGCATAACCCATTAGCGAATCATCAGATAATTTTTTTGCCAGTGTAAGAAGTTTCCTGCACTCAGTTAAAAATTTTGTGCTATTGCCTATACGGTATGCCTGTACATTAGATATTATATTTTGTATTTCTTTGTTGTATATTTCCAGATTCATTTGTCACCCACTATTTGTATAAAATCAATTAGATTTAAAATTATTCTACTAAATAATTATTATTATATGTTAAAAAAAATAATAATATTTTTATAAATATAAGGTAGTATTAAATACTTAAAAATAAATAAATATAATATAATTAATAATTACTCAAGTGCTATATTTTTGAAATTATGATATAATAAATATTTGATATAGCACTATTATATTTTGCTGGATTTTTTACTCGGAGCAATAGTTGCTAATTGTTTTATAGACATGTTTTCTACGATTTTAATATTAGTATTAAAATCACGGAGGGGTATACTTAATGGTAACTACAATTTATGGTGCCATGTTGTTGTTTTCTGTTGCGATATTGATTTTTATGGCTCATAAGAATTATGAGAACATAGATATTCATTATTGGACGATTGTTATGCTTGTTCCGATTATCATTCTAGGATATTGGTTAAAGACAAGAGTCACAACTCCAGAGGGTGCAATATTAGCATTCTGTTACATATATCTTGACAGTACTGTGCTTCTTACTGTAATAATCTTTTGTATTTTACATTTTATGGGTATCGAGCCAAAGCCGTGGATAAAGGTTATTGCTTATTCGACTGCTTTTGGTCATATGGGTATGATATGGCTGTGTGTTGATAATGATCTATATTATAAGTCTATCAAATTGGTGGATACAGGTATGGGAATAGCAACCAAGATGGTTAGTGGCCCATTAAAAATAGTCCACTGGATATACTTGGCTGGGATTTTTTCGGCGATTATTGGTCTTATTGCACTTGCATACTTTAAAAATGGTACATATTCAAGAAGAACTCTTTATTTATATACGACACTTTTGGGAATAGGATTAATAATCTATGTCATAGAAACGTTTATAGATGTGGATTTCTCATCATTACCGATACTATATGTAATGTCGGATCTGATGATTGCAGTAAACTATGACCATGCTCACACTCATGATATATCATGTATTATTTCTGAACAACAGAAATATCATGGCACACGTGGATATATGGCTTTTGATCTTGATGGAAGATATCTAAGCTGCAATGAAAAAATGTATGAATTTATTCCTGAACTTTCAAAACAGATAGTTGATGCAAAGATTAGAGAAGATAATGAATATAAAGATATTATTTATGGTTTGATTGAGGAATATAAGAAAAACAAAACAAATTATAAGAATTTCAATATTGGTGATATGATATGTCAGTGTGAGATATCCGAGTTTACAATTAGAAAAGATGGTAAAATTCAGGGTTATCTGTTTGATGTAAGAGATGTTACAGAAGAACAGAAAGTTTTACAGGTAATGCAGGATTATAATGAGACATTAAATACTGAAGTTGCCAAGAAAACTGAGAATATCAAGAGAATTCAGGAACGAGTTGTTCTTGGTCTTGCAAATATGGTTGAAAACCGAGACAACAATACTGGAGGTCATGTAAAGCGAACAAGTGATATCATTCATATAATAGTGGATGAGATGAGAAAACAGGGTGTATATAATATGGATGATGTATTTGCTTCTGATATTATAAGAGCAGCACCAATGCATGATCTTGGTAAGATTATTGTAGAGAATTCAATTCTTTGTAAGCCTGCTAAACTGACAGATGAAGAGTTTGCCATAATGAAGAAGCATCCTATAAAGAGTGGTGAATTTGTAAATATTATCCTTAAGAATGTGGAAGAAAAACATTTTGTTGATGTTGCATTTAATGTAGCAAGATTCCATCATGAAAGATGGGATGGCAGAGGGTATCCGGAAGGCCTTGTAGGGGAAATGATACCACTTGAAGCCAGAATAATGGCAGTTGCAGATGTATATGATGCTTTGGTTAGTAAGAGATGCTACAAGGAGCCTATGAGTTTCGATAAGGCTGCAAGTATTATGGTTGAAGGAATGGGAAGCCAGTTTGATCCTAATATGCTATCAGTTTTCCTTGGATGTAGAGATGAACTTGAAAAGTATTATTCTGTTGAAGACAGTAACGAGGCTAATACAGTTGCATGATGCTTTTCTAAAAACTTACTTGACATAAGATGCATAAATGAATATATTTTATATAACTGATTTTATAAAGGCTTTGATGAAGAGGAGTACATATTGAATAATCTTCAGAGAATGTATCTGCCGATATCGGCGCTGTGAGGATACTGGATTGGAAGATATGGAAGGTAGCTTCTGAGCTGGACACCCAGAAAAAGGATAATCCTGATAAGTGTCCCCGCATCATCTGCGTTAAAGGATGAGGGATTTATAGATCCTGATGAGGCAGTGAAAGCTGTGAATAAGGTGGTACCGCGTTGATTACGCCCTTAGTTGTGTTATGCAACTAAGGGCTTTTTTAATTTTAAATGAAAGGGAAAAAATTTATGAAGAAAGAACTTGCCAAGACATATGACCCACAAGGACTTGAAGAACGTCTTTATAGCAAGTGGGAAGAAAAAAAGTATTTTCATGCGGAGGTAGATGAATCTAAAAAACCATTTACAATTGTAATTCCACCTCCAAATATTACTGGTAAGCTCCATATGGGACATGCCCTTGATAATACTATGCAGGATATACTTATAAGATATAAGAGAATGCAGGGATATAATGCTCTTTGGCAGCCTGGAACTGACCATGCAAGTATTGCCACAGAGGTTAAGATTATTGATGCGCTTAAGGCTGAAGGCATTAATAAAAATGATATAGGAAGAGAAAAATTCCTTGAAAGAGCATGGGAATGGAAGAAGGAATACGGCGGAACTATAATTCAGCAGCTTAAGAAGCTTGGTTCATCATGTGACTGGGACAGAGAACGTTTTACAATGGATGAAGGCTGCAATAAGGCTGTTACAAAAGTTTTCCTTAAAATGCATGAGAAAGGGTATATATATAAGGGAAGCAGAATTGTTAACTGGTGTCCTGTTTGTAAAACATCCATTTCAGATGCTGAGGTTGAGTACGAAGAGCAGGCTGGACATTTATGGCATATTAAATATCCGTTTATAGAAGATGATGGAAGTATCAGCACTACAAGATTTATTGAATTTGCAACAACACGTCCTGAGACAATGCTTGGTGATACAGCTGTAGCAGTAAATCCTAAGGATGACAGATACAAAGATTATATTGGCAAAAAGCTTCTTCTTCCTATAGTAAACAGAGAACTTCCTATTGTTGCAGATGAATATGTAGATATGGAATTTGGTACAGGTGTTGTTAAGATTACTCCTGCACATGACCCTAATGACTTTGAGGTTGGTAAGAGACATGGCCTTGAAGAAATTAATATTCTGAATGATGATGCTACTATAAATAAAAATGGTGGAGAATATGAAGGTCTTGATAGATATGAAGCCCGTGAAAGAATTGTCAAAAAACTTGATGAAATGGGTCTTTTAGTAGAGATAGAAGATTATTCACACAATGTAGGAACACATGACAGGTGCCATACAACAGTCGAGCCAATGATCAAGAAACAGTGGTTTGTCAAGATGGATGAGCTTATAAAGCCAGCTGTAAAGGCGGTTAAGGACGGAGAAATAAAGCTTATTCCACCTCGTATGGAAAAAACATATTTTAACTGGACAGATAATATCCGTGACTGGTGTATTTCCAGACAATTATGGTGGGGACACAGAATTCCAGCTTACTACTGTGATGAATGTGGCGAAATTGTTGTAGCAGAAGAGGCTCCTGCAGTATGCCCTAAGTGTGGATGCACTCATTTTACTCAGGATCCAGACACCCTCGACACATGGTTTTCATCTGCTCTTTGGCCTTTTGAAACACTTGGATGGCCTGAAGATACTAAGGAACTTAAGTATTTCTTCCCAACAGATGTACTTGTAACCGGTTATGACATAATCTTTTTCTGGGTTATCAGAATGATATTTTCAAGTTACGAGCAAATGGGACAGCCACCATTTAAGACTGTATTATTCCATGGTCTTGTACGTGATTCCCAGGGAAGAAAGATGAGTAAATCACTTGGAAATGGTATTGATCCACTTGATATCATTGCAAATTATGGTGCAGACGCACTTAGATTAACTCTTATTACTGGTAATGCACCAGGTAATGATATGAGATTCTATAATGAGCGTGTTGAAAATAGCCGTAACTTTGCAAATAAAGTTTGGAATGCATCACGTTTTATAATGATGAATATGCCGGAAGATGGAAAGAGTGCGATACATCAGGATGCTCCTGCGGGACTTGAGCCGGTTGATAAGTGGATTATCTCAAAACTTAATAATACTATTAAAGAAGTTACAGATAATATGGACCATTTTGAACTTGGTATCGCAGTCCAAAAGGTATATGATTTTATTTGGGATGAATTCTGTGACTGGTATATTGAGATGGTTAAGCCAAGACTTTATAATTCAGATGACAAGGCAAGTCATGAAGCTGCATTATGGACATTACAGACAGTTCTTATAAATGCATTAAAGCTCCTTCATCCATATATGCCATTCATAACAGAAGAGATTTTCTGTACTATGCAGGATGAAGAGGAATCAATTATGGTTTCATCATGGCCTGTATATAAGGATGAATGGAATTTTGAGTCAGATGAAAAAGCTATTGAGATGATCAAGGAAGCAGTTCGTGGCATTAGAAATGTAAGAACTCAGATGAATGTAGCTCCATCTCGTAAGGCAAAAATATTCGTAGTAAGTGATAATAAAGAGGTACTGGATGTATTTACTACAGGTAAACTGTTCTTTGAGAGTCTTGCTTATGCGTCAGAATCAGAATGTCAGAGCGATAAGACAGGAATAGCAGATGATGCTGTATCTGTTGTAATCCCTCAGGCAACAATATATATTCCTTTTGCTGAACTTGTAGACATTTCAGCAGAAATCGAAAGACTTCAGAAGGAAAAGGCACGTTTAGAAGGTGAACTTAAGCGTTCAAAGAATATGCTTAGTAATGAAAAGTTCCTTTCTAAAGCGCCTCAGGCAAAGATTGATGAAGAAAAAGAGAAACAGAAGAATTATGAGCAGTCTTACGCTCAGATTGAGGAACGTCTTTCTTCATTGACTAAATAAAAATGAACTGGAAAAGGTTTTATGAACTCTGAAATATGTTCAAGAATACGGACTCTGATAGATATATCAGAGTCCGGTATTAAAATAGAAATTAAAGAATGCGAGAATTTCATAAATGATCTTCAGAAATTCACAACCAAGAATGATATGACTTCTACCAGAAGATTTCTGGATTATCTTGGCGCACCTGATGAAAATATGAAGATAATACATGTTGCCGGAACAAATGGAAAAGGTTCAGTGTGCTGTTATTTGTCCAATATGCTTATAAAAGGCGGATATACAGTAGGAATGTTTACATCTCCTCACTTGGTTAGCATTTGTGAAAGATTTGCTGTTGATAACAAGCCAATTAGTGATGGTTTGTTTGTTGAAATATTTGTTGAGCTGTTAAAAAGGCTTAGTGAATATGATGAAGAGGATTATTGTCCAACATATTTTGAATTTTTATTCTTTATGGCAATGCTCCTTTATGATGTGTATCCGGTTGATTATTTGATATTGGAAACAGGGCTTGGTGGAAGGTTGGATGCTACAAACAGCATAAGGAAACCGTTAGTTTCTGTAATAACTAAAATAGATTTTGATCATATGCAGTATCTTGGAAATACACTTCCACTTATTGCATCAGAAAAAGCTGGAATAATAAAGGAAAATGTTCCAGTAATTTTTGATGATAATGACGAAAGCGTTTCTGAGGTTATCAGGAAAAAGGCCGAGGAATTAAATGCTGACTGCATACCTGTCGAGAAAGATTATATAAAGGATGTAAGCATTATAAATTCTGAAGGCAATAATTATCACATTGATTTTTTATATGAATCTAGGTATGATAAATATGTTGCTCTTTCGATAAATACACTTGCTGAATATCAGCTTGAGAATGTTGCCATTGCAATTACAGTCATGTGTGTGATGAAAGAGAACAATTATATAGATTTTTTTGAAAATGCAATCAGAAGTGGTTTAAAAAATGCAAAATGGTTTGGAAGAATGGATGAAATTCTTCCTGCTTTTTATGCAGATGGAGCTCATAATATTTCAGGAATAGAAGCATTTTTAAAGAGCGTAGGTAATGTTAATTGTACCGGAAGGCGTTTTCTTTTATTTGGTGTTGTAAGTGACAAACAGTATTCTGAAATGGTATATAAAATATTAGAAAGTGGACTTTTTTCTAATATATGCCTTACTGTTCTTGATACAAAGAGAACTGTATCAGAAGCTGATCTTAAGGCAGCGTTTGAAGAAAATCGTCAGAAGCTTGGTGACAGATGCAATGAATACAGACTCAGTGTATATACAAACGTAAGAGATGCTGTGACTGGAATAATTACTGAAAGAAAATCAGGTGATGTAATATTTGCAGCGGGTTCATTATATTTGGTTGGACAAATAAAAGAAATGCTGGTTTAAATATTATTTGTAATATGAAGTAATTTAGAGGGAGAGTATATGATTAATTTTGAGGAAGAACTTAAGAAATTTCATCCCAGCCTTGAAATTGAGGATGCAGAGGAGATAATTTATAATCAGGACCTTGATGATATGGCAGATGTTCTGGTAAAGCTGCTTAAAGATGCAAAAGATGAGAGTAGCAAGAAATAAGTAGGAACATTTAAAGGGGAGCTGTATTATGAAATGCTATAAGTGCGGAAGAACATTGGAGCCGGGAAAAAATACATGTCCTGGTTGTGGAACCAATGTAAAAATATATAAGAGAATTATGGCACTGTCTAACAGATATTATAATGAAGGTCTTGAGAAAGCTGAAGTAAGAGACCTTACAGGTTCAATTGAATCTTTAAGACAGAGTCTGAAGTTTAATAAAAATAATATCGATGCAAGAAATCTTCTGGGACTTGTGTATTATGAGACAGGAGAGGTTGTTGCAGCTCTAAGTGAATGGGTTATTAGTAAAAATTTACGTTCTGATGATAACCTTGCAGACAAATATATGGATATGATTAAGAATGATCCATCTACACTGGATACATTTAATCAGACAATCAAAAAATATAATATATCACTTAATTATTGCCATCAGGATGGACTTGACCTTGCTGTTATTCAGCTTAAAAAGGTTTTGTCTATGAATCCTGGTTTTATTCGTGCACATCTTTTACTTTCACTTTTATATCTTAATAATGGTAATTATGCAAAAGCCCGAACAGAGGCTCAAAAATGTCTTAAGCTGGATACTGGTAATACTATGGCTAAGCGTTATTTTAAAGAAGCTGAGGCAATGCTTGATCCAGGCGAGATAAAAAAGGAAGAAAAGCCAGCTGTTAAAGCTCCTCAGTCCGGTGATGTAATCAGATATCAGAGCGGTAACGAAACAATAATTCAGCCAGTAAGAAGTGGTGGGATAAAGGGTTCCTTTTCTATATGGGGAATAGTTGTAGGTATTATTCTTGGAATTGCAGCATCATGTTTTCTTATTTTGCCTGCAAGAATACAGGCTATAAATAATAGCAATCAAAAGAAAATAATTTCTATAAGTGAAGAATCTGATTCAAAATCTGCGAAAATTAACGAATATTCTGAACAGGTTGAATCACTTCAGGCTCAGGTGACAGAACTCGAAAATCAGATTAATTCATTTGAAGGTTCAAATGCTGAGACGGATGCTATGGATTCACTTATGTCAGCAGTAAACGAATATTTACTTGACTCAGAAAATATAGAAGGTATTGCTTCAGAACTTGAAAAAATTGATGTAACGTTACTAGAAGATAATGCAATATCTTCAGAATTTTCAAAATTATATAATAGTTTTATGACTATAGTTGGTGCTGATCTAAGCTCTCAATATTATACTCTTGGATATCAGGCGTATAAAGATGATGATTATCAAAATGCTATAAATTATCTTACAAGAGCTTATAGTTATGATAGTACTAATGTTGATGCATTATTCAATCTGGGAAATGCATATTTTGACAATGGTGATACTGAACAGGCAAAAGAGATATATGACAAGGTTATAACCGATTTTCCTGATACTCAGAGTGCCAGTGGCGCTGAGGTTAAGCTTGCAGAAATCAATAATGCTGATAACTAAAATGTGTGGTTTTAGTATCTAGAAATATAGAAATGGGTACAACATATTAATTATGACCAATTTTTCAGATTTACAATTTATATTTAGGTTTTTACCTATATTCTTAATTGCATTTTATATTGTACCGGCAAAATATAGGATATGGATTTTGGCTGCAGGAAGCCTTGTATTTTATGCCATAGCAGATTTTAATTTTATATGGCTTTTAATTGCAGCCACTATATTTAATTATGTTCTTGCAAATAGCATTTTTGAAAGAAAAAAAGAATATCTTATTATTTCAATTTGTTTTGACATTATGCTTTTGCTTATATGTAAAATTTTTGGACAGGCATATATTAAAGGATTTTTACCAATAGGAATCAGTTTTTATACATTTAAAATGATTTCTTATCAAATTGATATTTATAAAGGAATTATTTCAGAAAAGCCTGATTTTATTAGAACTATAACTTATTTTATAATGTTTCCTCAAATTACTTCGGGACCTATAATGAGATATAATGTTTTTTGTGAGAATACATTATTAGATAATAATGAAGATAAAAAAGGCTGGAAGGACAATTTTTCATATTACTTTGATCAAATAGAAGATGGACTTCGATATTTCATAATGGGCCTTTCCATGAAGGTTTTAATAGCGGATCATTTGGCTATGGGCTGGAAAGAAATTGGAACTATTGGTTATTCAAGTGTTTCAACTCCCCTTTCCTGGTTTGGAGCAGTTATATATTCACTGAACTTATATTTTGACTTCTGGGGATATTCGCTAATGGCTGCAGGAATAGGTGTGATGATAGGATTTCCGTTTGTAATTAATTTTGATCATCCATATAGTTCTAAAAGCGTTGCAGAATTTTATCGCAGATGGCATATAACTTTAGGTAGTTGGTTTAAAGATTATGTATATATACCTCTTGGAGGAAGCAGACAGGGTAAAGGCAAAACCATTAGAAATTTGTTTATGGTTTGGGTAATAACAGGTTTCTGGCATGGTGTGACTTTTAACTTTATTTTGTGGGGAGGTATTTTATTCTTACTAATATGCATAGAAAAATTTATATTAGGTAAATTAAATGTAGCAGGTAAAATAATTGGAAGATTAAACGTTTTAGTACTGATTCCTATTACATGGGTTATATTTGCAATTTCTAATGCATCAGATTTGATAAGTTATCTTGGAAGAATGTTTCCTTTTTTTGGTATTGGAGAGAGTATAAATTATTTAGATATTTCGAAATTTGTAGGAAACTATGGATGTTATGTAATAGCAGGATTGTTATTACTTATACCAACTTTTTATGATTATATTAATAAAAATAGAAAAAACACTATTTTTTCTATAGTATTTTTGGGTTTATTCTGGATCTGTGTTTACAGTATGTCAAATGCAGTAGGAAATCCGTTTATGTATTTGAGATTTTAAATTAGTGTAAATAGTAAAAAGGTATTTACATTATGATTGTTTTTATGAATGGAGTTATATGGGGCAAAAAAAAGGTCATCCGCTTATAATTCTTGTCGTGATAGGTACAGTTTTATCTACAATAATATCTATATGCGGCAAAAATGGAATTTACGCGGGCTATAATTATGATTTTAAGAGCGCACCGGTTTTAAGCCTGATGTTTAGAGGATTTTCAGAGGGGAAAATGCCATGGGAAATTTTAACCATGGGTATAAACGAAGGTCAAAATGATGCAGTAGAAAATTCTATTTCTGGAAATGGTATTTCTGGAAATTCTGTTTCAGGAAATAGTGTTTCTGATAATTCAATTTTGGATATTGAACAGGGATTGGATGAAAGCACTATTGCAGATAGTAGCAGTGAAGCGGATAGTAGTGATTTGATATCAACTTACTCACTGGAATCAGTAGATGCAGATTACTTTAATGATGCGTTATTTATAGGAGATTCCAGAACGGTAGGACTTTCTGAATATTGTGAGGAACTTGATCAAAGAGCAACATTTTATGCAAAGGTTTCTCTTACAATTTATAAGGTACTTGATACTCCTCTGGTAGAAACCGAGGAAGGCGATGATATTACAATTGATGAAGCTTTACAGCAAAATCAATTTGGTAAAATATACATTATGATAGGTTTAAATGAAATAGGTACAGGTAATACAGAATATTTTGCAGAAGCTTATCAAAAAGTAATTAATCGAATTCGTGAACTGCAACCTGAAGCTATTATATATATTCAGGGTATAATGCATGTAACAGCAGATAAGAGCAATTCAGATGAATATGTCAATAATGACAATATAAATGAAAGAAATGAAGCTATTTCTCAGATTGCAGATAATATCAATATTTTTTATCTGGATATGAATTCTTCAGTAGATGATGAAAATGGTGATTTGATAAAAGATCTTTCATTTGATGATATACATTTGAAGGCGCCAGCGTATGAACGGTGGTATAATTATCTAAAAGAGAATGGAATTAAGAAATAACGGAGCATTATTATATGGCCAGGGAAATGGAATTTAAAATGGAAAGACCAGGATTATTAAAAAAAGATGACAGGGTAACTGTCACTGAGGGTTGGCTTCCAAGTAATGTTTATTATACTATAGACCCATCACTTGCTATGTCAGGAAATTATCCTTTTCCTGAAAGAATGATGGATAGAGTAGGAATTGTAACCAGAGTTGAAGAAAATGAGAGAGGTTTTTATGTTACAGCTGTTTTTGGAGAAGATGTGACAGGTGTAGCTCCTGAAACCAAATAAAATGGAGGATTTATAATGGAAAAAGTATCAACAAATAAAGCACCAGCAGCAATTGGACCATATTCACAGGCAATTAAGGCGGGGGATTTCCTTTTTGCATCAGGTCAGATTCCGATTAATCCAGCAAATGGAGAAATTGAGGGAAAAGATGTATCAGAACAGGCAGATCTTGTTTGCAAAAATATAGGTGAGATATTATCAGCAGCAGGTACAGATTATGAGCATGTGGTAAAAACAACATGTTTCCTTGCAGATATGGAAGATTTTGGTGCATTTAATGATGTTTATGAAAAATATTTTACAGGTAAGCCAGCAAGAAGTTGTGTAGCTGTTAAACAGTTACCAAAGAATGTATTATGTGAAGTAGAGATTACAGCATATTTAAAATAAGCTTTATTAAATAGCAGGAGGAGATAGTGAGAAGAATTAGTGGATTTGCAGCAGCTCTTCTGCTTGTTACAGTTTGTTCAGGATGTAGTATGACATATAGTCATGATAATACTGATTCGGGTCTGGCTTATATAGAAAGTATGGAATATGAAAATGCTCTTGAAAGCTTTAATAAGGCGATTGAGGCAGGTGAAAATGCAAGACAGCTCTACAGAGGGCAAGGGATTGCATTTTATAAGCTGGGAAGATACGAAGAAGCAGTTGAAGCCTTTTTAAAAGCATTGAAAGCATCTAATGGTATTGCTTTTGAAATGGATTATGACACGAATTATTATCTTGCAGATTGCTACAGTAATTTGGGACAATATGAAGAAGCTGAAAAAATATATGATTCAATCCTTGCATTAAAAGATAAGGAAAAAGATGCATATTATTTAAGAGGAATATGTAGACTGGCAGAGTCTAATCATGATAGTGCATATGAAGATTTTACCAAAGCAATTTCTCTTGATTCGCGTGATATTGATAAGCTTGTCATGATATATAAGGCATTGTCTGATTATGGATATGAAGAAGAGGGCCTTGCAATATTGCAAACGGCTATGGAAAAAGCTGACCAGTATATGTCAAATTATGAAAAAGGTCAGATATCTTTTTATCTTGGAAATAATGCGGAAGCTCAAAATTATCTTGAGCAGGCAAGAAATGAAAGAGATACAGAGAAAGCACCTGTAGTTTTATTGCTAGGTTTGACAGCAGAAAAACAAGGTGATTATAACTATGCAGTAAGTGTATATAAAACTTTTTTGGAAAATGATCCGGAACATGCAGATATCTATAATCAGCTTGGTCTTTGTCAAATTAAAATGGGTGATTATGAAGGTGCTGTAGCTTCATTTGAGAGTGGAATACTTCTTGGAGATGAAAGTGTTATGCAGGCACTTATGCTAAATGAAATAACTGCTTATGAATATAAAGGAGATTTTGCGGTTGCAAAATCTTTGATGGAGACTTATATACAGCGGTACCCTGGTGATGAAGAAGCACAACGTGAATATGAATTTCTTTCAACAAGATAGTTTAGATTGGAGGGGACAATGGCAAAAATTGCGAATGAAGAGCAAAATAATTTTGCTACAGGATCAAAAGGTAAGTTAGAATACAAAGAAACAGGCAGACTTTTGTTTTTTGGTATTCCTTGGCCATTTACAAAATATGAGTTATACGAGAATGAACTTGTAATTATATCAGGTTTTCTTAATATAAAAGAAAATGATTGCTTCATGTATAGAATTAGTGATGTTGAGCTTTCAAGATCTCTTTTCCAGAGAATTTTCGGTCTTTCAACTGTACTATGCTATACATCTGATGTTACAGATCATACAATAACAATGAAAAATATTAAGCATGGTAGGGAGATTAAAGACTTTATAAATCAAAATGCTGAAAGATGCAGACTTCGTCGTAGAACTGTTAGTATGCAAAATATAGGTTTTGAAGGTGAAGACATGCATGATATGGATCCTGATAATATTGATGGCTAAGCTTTATTATCATTGATCTGCAGGAGGAAAGTTGGGGATATATGGCAGGTAGCAATTACGATACAATTAGTAGAATTTTTGATACTTTTGCAGTAACTTCGCGAAGCAGATATGTTTATATCTATGATATTAATAGAAATCTTTCAAGATGGTCTGTTAATGCTGTTGATTATTTTGGATTACCTGGGGAATATGTATTTAATGCTGGATCTGTATGGGAATCACATGTTCATCCAGATGATAAAACTGCATACAATGAGCACCTTTCTATAGTTTTTTCAGGAAAGAAGGCAGATCCTGAATTTGAGTATAGGGCAAGAAACAAAAGCGGGGAATATGTCGCATGTACATGTAAAGGCATAATAATAAAAGATTATGCTGGGAGACCTGCTTTTTTCGCATGCTCTATAACAAATCATGGTGTAGTAAACAACAATGATCCAATAACCGGATTTCCAAATCAATATGAGATGCTTGCTCAGTTAGGAAAATATAAAAACGAAAAAAGAAATTATATAGTCTTAATGATTAACTATATTGATTTTGGGGAAATAAATCGACGTTTTGGTTATGAATTTGGAAATAAGATTTTAAAGACTACAGCTAATTATCTTTTAGATGAATTTGGCAATACAGGTAAATGTTATAGGGGTGAAGGCACTATCCTTGCATATGTTACAACAAATATGACGCTTGATGAGATAAAGCATATGTATCAAAAGGTTAGAAGTTATACAAAGGGGCACCTTATAATAGAAGGTAAAAAAGCTTCAGCTGATATAGGCGGTGGTGTTATCATAGCGGATGATTTTACTGTTGATGAGCATACTGTATATACAAGCGCTAAATATGCCCTGAATTATTCCAAAACAGAAAGAAATGGAAATCTTATAATTTTTCATAATGGAGAACTTGAGAATAATAAAAACAGTATTGAGCTTGTAGATGAAGTAAGAAGCAGCGTTTTAAATAAATGTGAGAATTTTTACCTGGAATATCAGCCAATTGTTTCATCAGAGGATAATAGTATTGTTGGGGCAGAAGTGCTTATAAGATGGAAAAAAGAGCCTTACGGTGTTGTAAGTCCATCGGAATTTGTGCCATGGCTTGAGCAGGATCCTGTTTTCTATACACTTGGAAATTGGATATTGGAAAAGGCTTTAATAGATGGCCTTGAATTTAGAAAAACTCATAAAAAGTTCTATATAAATATTAATTTGGCTTATATGCAATTAGAAAGAAGTGAGTTCAGGACAACATTACTAGAGATATTAAGGCGTACAGGATATCCTTCAACAGGTCTGTTTCTTGAATTATCTCATAATGTAAGACAGCTTAGCAGAGATCATTTAAAGAGTCAGGTGGAGTTCCTAAAGTCATGCGGAATAAAGATAGCAGTAGATGTAAAGGACTTTGCAGATTTAGATCTTGTGAGACAGTTTCCGGTAGACTTAATAAAGATAGATCCGGATATAAGTTCAAGTATAGATAATAATCTTACAAACAGATATGTTCTAGAAACAATTCTGGATTTTGCAGATAAAATGAGTGTTTCTACCTGTATTACAGGTATAGAAGATGAGAATATAGCTCAAATGATTAAAAAGTACAATATATTATCTGTTCAAGGTTATCTATATGGTCGCCCTTTAAATCTGCAGGATTTTGAGCACTCACCACTTTATATTTCTAAATAACAATTTAATTCACAAAAAATATATCAGGCGCTATAAAAATTAAAGTCAAAGTAAAAATTCTGTCAAGAGCATGCCGCTTAGCGGTGCTATGCACTCTTGACAGATTTTTTTTTTGACTAATTAGTAGTAAGGCACCTGATAAATAAAAAAATGCTGTCACATGAAGAAATTATGACTCTATCAATGCATATGTGGCGACGAGAGTCATAATAAGTACAATCGACAAGTAAGGATTATGACTCTATATCATTGTGAGATGCCAATTAGGTCATAAAACATAAGGATTTGCAGATCACTTAAATTGAAATTATGACTTTATGAATGTAGATGTGGCTGTGAGAGTCATAAGAATTACTTTCGACAAGTAAGGATTATGACTCTACAGCATTGAATGGTGCTAAATAAGTCATAAAACGTAAGGATATGCAGATCAATGAAATTGAAATTATGACTTAATGAATGTAGATGTTGTAGAGAGAGTCATAAGAAGTGCTAACGCCATATATTCATTTCTTTTTGCAGAATCATAATCTTTACTTGCATATAGCACTTCTTATGACTCTCGCTGCCACATCTACATTCATTAAGTCATAATTTCAATTTCATAGATCTGCATATCCTTACGTTTTAT
>JAILEJ010000210.1 GCA_024688095.1 Butyrivibrio sp. | reverse complement strand
TATCAAAAATAAAAAACGGGAACAATATATGTTCCCGTAAAATGCAGTATTTTAACTCTATCATTCACTTTTTTTGTGTTCTGTCTGGAATAATTTCAGTTCCTCATTTAATTTTCTATCATCAATATTACGTTTGGTTTTATATATTAAATAGACACACAGATATGTAACCATAATATAGACTCCAAGAAGAATCACCGGAATTATTTCCCTGTTAAACCATCTTCCAAGATGCGCAACCAAACAATACAAAAAAGTACAGATGATCATTCCTGATATTTCTTTTAATCCAAGTTTATCTGACTCATCAAAGTTCCATAGCAGATACACCTGAATATAACCAATTATATAACAGGTAAATATCATTTCAGTCATGTGTAAAATCTCAGCTTCAAAGGATCCATTTATAATTCTAAAAACACAATAGAAAAAAAGAATTGCAAAAAAATACAGACAGGCCTTAAATTCTATCCCGATCTCGGTGGTAAGATATAGTTCCCATAAATTTAATTTTTTTTCTTTTTTCATCTTAATTATCCCCCTTCAAAAGCCTTCTGAATTCAGAAGCATATCTTCTGGAGATTATCACGTGTTCACCACTTTCCATGGTTGCATCAATTCTGTTGGATGAAAGGCTCTTAAGTGAAGTAAGCCTGTTTACATTTATTACCATGGATTTACTGCATCTGAAAAAGCTCTCATCACTTACTTCTGTCATAAATGAATTAAGAGTACCATCAATTCTAAGAACCTTATCCTTGGTATATGCAAATACTTTATCATCTACAGATTCAAGATATAAAATCTCATTTATTATTATACAAATATTCTTGTCATCAATTTTTCCCCACAATTTGTTTCCTTCATTGCGAAGAATACCTATGATTTTATCTACTGAAGGGTTTGGTTCCTTATATCGTATTACGATCTTTTCCTCACCCTCGAGTATTTTTTGTATATCAATTTTCATCTTCAGCTCTTTACCGCCCAACGCATTTTAGTAGACTTACTTCTTGGATTAGTTCTGCATTCTTCAGCAGAAGGTCTTATAACATCTGCTGCCATTTCGCTATAAATACCCTGTTTATATAACTCTTTAAAGGATTTCTTAACAAGTCTGTCTTCACCTGAATGGAATGTGAGAATAGCAACTCTTGCTCCGGAATTAAGAATTCCGGGAAGCTTTTCCAAAAATGAATAGAGAACCTCAAACTCACTGTTAACATCTATTCTAAGAGCCTGAAAAACTCTTGCACAGCTTTTCTTTACAGCCATATCCTTTTCATCTGAAGGAAGCTTCCAAAGAGCATTTTCTATTGCCTGCCTAAGTTCAGTTGTCGTGTCCATAGGTTTTCCCTTTCTCATAAGAGAAAAAACTTTATCAGCTATTTCTTCAGCATAAGGTTCATCGGAATTTTCTATCATCATTCCTGCAAACTCTTCTCTTGTAATATTATGAAGCCTTTCAGCTGCTGATTCTCCATGTTCAGGATCAAGTCTAAGGTCAAGTGGTCCATCAATCTTATAAGAAAAACCTCTTTCAGGATTATCTATCTGCATGGAAGACACACCAAGATCTGCAAGTACAAAATCAAACTTACCTGCTTCCTCTGCCACCTTGTCTATATTGGCAAAGTTAATTAATTTGAATTTAAAAATATCTTCATCAAAACCTGCATCTCTTAACCTTTTAATGGTTTTCTCAGATTCTATCGGATCCACATCAAGTCCCCAAACGCAGCCCTGACCCTCGAGTTTTTCCAGCATTTTCCTGGTATGTCCGCCATATCCAAGAGTACAGTCAAGCCCCTTTTGTCCCGGTTTAATCTGCAGAAAATCAAGGATTTCCTCTACCATAATGGATATATGCATTCCTGCAGGTGTTGACCCCTTTGCAATAACATGTTCAATTGTTTCTTTATACTTTTCCGGATTTTGTTCTTTATATTTTTCTTCAAATTTTTTGGGATATTTTCCTGAATAATGTACTCTTCTCTTATGCTTCTTTTCTTCCAATGATCCGTCCTTTCAAAACAAATAATTTAGTCCTGCTAAGTAGCTATGTTCAAACTTATCAAAAACTTAGATTTCGATTTTAGGCATTAGCTCGTAATACCATTATAACATTCTGGTCTTCTATCTCTGAATAGTCCCCAGGATAATCTGTCCTCACGGATAACTGCAAAATCAAATTCGAAGGTCAGAATTTCATCATTATCTCTTCCTGCAGAGCAAACTATATCACCTGTTTCATCTGCAATAAAACTGCATCCATAAAATGTAAGGGATGAGCTTTGATTACCATTTTCCTGGCATGGCTCAACTGTTTCAACTCCATATCTGTTTGCAGCCATTACCGGAACAATATTTGCAGCAGCATGTCCCTGCATTGTACGTCTCCAGTGGCCTGAACTGTCTACTTCAAGAATAGGCTCAGATCCAATTGCTGTTGGATAAAGAAGAATATCCGCTCCCATAAGTGCCATACACCTTGCTGTCTCAGGAAACCACTGATCCCAGCATATTCCAACTCCAACATTTCCATAGCGTGTATTCCACACCTTAAATCCAGTGTTCCCCGGGGTAAAATAAAATTTCTCCTGATAATAGTGGTCATCCGGAATATGAGTTTTACGATATACACCCATTATACTTCCATCTGCATCTATCATTGCTATAGAATTAAAAAGCCTTGTTCCATCCTTTTCATAAAAGCTTACAGGCAGTGCAATTTCCAACTCTTTTGCAACTTTTGAAAACCTTATTACTGCCGGATTATCTTCTACAGTAGTAGCAAAATCATAATATTCATATCTTCTTTCCTGGCAGAAATAGTTTCTTTCAAAAAGTTCAGGAAGAAGTATTATCTTTGCACCATCAGCTGCCGCCTTACGTACAAGCTTTTCTGCATGTTCAATATTTTCCATTGGTTCTTTTGTGCAATTCATCTGAATTGCTGCCACTTTTACTTTACTCATTTATCTGCTCCTTTATTAAAAGCTGGAATCTGCTGCGTTATACAATGAATATTTCCTCCGCCAAGAAGAACGGCCCTTGAATCAATACCTACAATCTTTCTGTCAGGGCAAAGCTTTTCAAAAATTTTTATCGCCCTCTTATCGCTTGATTCATTTGCCCCGCCAAACTGTGGTACAAGCACAACACCATTTCCAAAGTAAAAATTCACATAGCTTGCTGCAAGACGCTCTCCTTCTTCTCTTGTATCTTCGCCCTCTTCAAATTCATAGGACATATCATCTTCTTCAACAAGAATCGGAACATCAGGGATTGGAAGCTTATGAACTACAATCTTTCTCCCCTTTGCATCTGTCTCTTTTTCCAGATAATCAAGATCCTGTTTTGAAAGCTCATACTGCGGATCATCCTCATTATCTGTCCAGGCAAGGACTACTTCGCCTGGTGCTATAAAGCAGCATACATTATCTACATGCTCATTTGTTTCATCATTATAAATACCTCTTGGCAGCCATAGTATTTTTGAAACGCCAAGGGCCTTTTTTAATTTCTCTTCTATCTGCTGCCTTGAAAGCTCAGGATTTCTTCCCTTACTTAAAAGGCAAGCCTCGGTTACAAGAAGAGTGCCCTCTCCATCAGTATGAATTGAGCCTCCTTCAAGTACAAAGTCTCCAAAATCATAACAGTCTTTTGAAAGCTTATCGCAAAAAAGCTCTGCAACCTTGTCATCCTTGTCCCAGTGCGCATATAATCCGTCATATTCTCCGCCCCAGGCATTGAATTTCCAATTTATACCTCTTATATCTGAGCCGTTTGTCACAAATGTTGGACCAACATCCCTTGCCCATGAATCATCTGAAGGAATTTCATATACCTTTGCAATTCCAGAAAGTGCATCCTCAGCTTCTTTTGCATGATCACTATCAGCAAGAAAATATACATTTTCATTTGGTGAGAGTGCCCTCGCGATATCACAAAAAGCCCTCTGCGCATCTGACGGGTCTACTCCCCAGCTTCCAGGTCTTACAGGCCATATAAGAAGAGTTCCATGGTGCTTATCGTATTCTGCAGGCATAAAAAAGCCATCAACTTCTGCGCTAGAATTTTTAATTATCATTCTTCCTCCCACTGACCTTCAGGAAAGTCTTTCTTTAAAATCTTCATATCCAAAATGCTTTATAACTTCACAGTCACCATTTTCATGCATAAGTGCAATATCAGGAAGCGGCATGCCATTAAAGGTATTATTCTTGACCATTGAATAAATAGCCATATCTTCAAAAATAAGTGTATCTCCAATTTCAGGCATCTTATCAAAACTATAATCACCTATTACATCTCCTGCAAGGCAGGTTCTCGATGCGAGCCTACAGGTATATCTCTTTTCAGAAGGTTCTCCGCCATTTCTAAGAGGAGGACGGTATGGCATCTCCAGTACATCTGGCATATGACATGCTGCAGATGCATCCAGAATTAAAACAGGCATTGTATTATCAACAATATCCATAATCTTAGTGTACAGATATCCTGCATTCAAAGCTATGGCTTCTCCCGGTTCAAGATAAACCTCTACATTATAAGTTGTAATTAAATGCTTAATTGTCTCTTTAAGTAAATCTATATTATAACCAGGCTTAGTGATGTGGTGACCACCACCTAAATTGATCCACTTTACCTTTTTTAAATACTTTCCAAAATGCTTCTCAACAGCTTTTACAGTTTCCGAAAGAGGCTCTGCCCCCTGCTCACAAAGCGTATGGAAATGTATTCCCTCTACTCCTTCAGGCAGCATTTCCGGCATATCACAAAGTCTTATTCCAAGCCTTGACCCCGGTGCACAAGGGTCATATATTTCATGTCCCTCCTGAGTAGAATACTCAGGGTTTATACGTATACCCACGCTTACATTTGCATTCTCCCAGGCCTTTCTATGATATTCAAGCTGACGAAGTGAATTAAAGGAAATATGGTCACATATCTTTACTATTTCTTTCATCTCATCATCCGTAAATGCAGGACAAAAGACATGATT
>JAILEJ010000035.1 GCA_024688095.1 Butyrivibrio sp. | reverse complement strand
TACATTATTTCTGTAATGAGCATAAAGGAGTCTCAGTTGCCCGTAATACTGGGATAAAAGCAGCAACTGGAAAATATATTTTTTTTCTTGATGCAGATGACAAGATATCTAGGAATACTGTAAAAGATTGTGCTCAATTGTTTGATTCCATATATGATCAGGTCGATTTGTTGACTTATCCTATTGATACATATTATAAGAGCAGAAAGCTGGAGCCACATTTTCGATATAAATATCTTACAAGAAGTGGAATAGTGGACTTAAAGACAGAAGCTTTTGTTGGGCAGACAACAATGAATATTGTTGTGAAAAATAAGTTCGATTTTAATATACTTTTTGATGAAAAGCTCTCTTTTTCTGAAGATCAGAAATATTGTTGTGATGTATTACATAACAAGTTAAAAATGGGTTTCTGTGATTCGGCAAAATATATTTATTATAGAAGTGAAGAAAGCTCATCTGGAAAGCTATCCGGTGCATGTTACATATTTGAGACATCAATGAAAATGTTTGAGGAAATTTTTGCAAAATATGAAATTGTTCCATTGGCTTTTCAAGGGCTTTTTGTAAACGATATATATTGGAAGATGCTTGAAAATATATTATTTCCTTATCATTATGATAGTTTTAGGTATCAGGAGGCAATTGCTAGAATAAAATACTTGCTGAGAAGATGTAATAATTATGTCATTCTAAGCCATCCCAATTTTGATTATTATGAGAAATTTTATTTGATCCATTTGAAAGGGGAAGATTGCATTCAAATAAAAAACACTAAGGATGAAATATCAATGTTCTCTGAAGGGAATGAAGTGTTTAGAAGCAAATACATGGAGATGGTTTTGACCAAAGTTCAAGTGAGAAGACATCAAGTTAGAATTATGGGCTTTCTAAAAAGTGTTTTCTTTATATTCTATAAAGGGCCAATCAAATTATATGCTATTGAAAATGGGATTGAATATAAACTAATTGATTTAAGGCCAAGTGCGCATAATTATTATAGAAGTCATGAACCTACTCAGAGATTTTATGCTATAGATTATGAGTGTAATGTTCAAAATATATCCTCACTAAGATTTGAACTTCATTTAGGTGAGACTGTCCTTCCAATTGAATATTATATAATGCCGCTTGTACCGTTTTCGAAAAAAGTTTACATTTATCAAAAAAAGGATGTAAAAATAAGTCTGCAGAATGGAAAATGGGATTTTTCAATTACTGATTATAAGAATGAAAAACAGATATGGTTATATTACGATTGTCAGGGCGTTGAAATAGATAATGGATTAAGACAGTTTAATCATGATAATAATATAAATGATGATGTTGATAGATATTATGTATATACGGATAAAAAGCAATTAAAACATCTTTCTAAAAAAGCACAAAAAGTTAAGTTTGGAAGTTTAGAGCATAAAAAATTATTTTTACAAGCTGACAAAGTTATAACTGCTTATATTGAAAATGATAATATAATTCCATATTCTGAAAGTGATTACAGTAGATATTCAAATAAAATGCATTTTGAAACAATATATCTTCAACATGGTGTATTGCATATAGATATGCCATGGAAATATTCGCAAGAAAAGATTATGGCTGATAAAATTGTTGTATCTACTAATGTCGATTATAACCTTTTTCTTAGAAATGGGTATAGAGATGAAGACTTGTGGAAAACAGGCATGCCAAGGTTTGGCAACATATCATCAGTTAAGAGAAATCAAAAAAAGATTCTATTTGCACCATCATGGAGAAGCTATTTAGTAACTAGTAAAAATGGACATGGCTTTTCTGTTTTGGAGAATAAGTTTTATTTTTCGAAGTATTATCTAAGCATAAAGGATTTTCTAGAATCTGATTCTTTACATGAAATTCTAAAAAATAATGGATATACATTAGATGTTAAATTACATCCTATATTTATGGGAATATCTTTAAATATTAGTGTCGATGAAAAATATATACATTTTATAAATGAAGTAGATGAAGATACATACGGTTTATTTATAACGGATTTTTCATCTTATATGTTTGACTTCTTATACAGGAATATACCTGTAATATCTTTTATTCCAGATTATGAAGAATTTTTATGTGGAATGAACGGGTATAGAAAGGTAGATTTTATTGATAAGGTCAGAAATGAAGAAGTATGTACTGATGAAAATGAAATTATCAGTTCTATAAATAGGTTTATAGAAACTGGTAAAGGAATGGAATATCACGTTGAATTTTTTGTAAATGATAGCAATTCCGATGAAGAAATATATAGACACATTGTAAACGAATTAGATTAGTGATGAAATCAATTATTATGGTGTATATCATGCGAAAACGAATCTATGAAATAGTTGAAGGAACAGATCCAAATGATAATATGGCTGATACATATGATGCAGTTATGTTTTTTATGACAATTATTAGCATAGCTCCTCTTATGTTTAAGACGTCTATTAAGGTATATGGATATACTGATATTATTGCATTTATATTCTTTGTGATTGACTATGTTCTCAGGTGGATTACGGCTGATTACAAGTCTGGACAGTGTAAGGTGACAACATTTGTGAAATATCCATTTACGCTTATGGCTATTATTGATTTGTTATCACTTCTGCCTTTTGTTACATATTTAAATAGTAGTTTCAGGATTCTTAGGATGTTCCGTAGTGTGAAGACTCTGAGGATATTCAGGGTTTTCAGGACTATGAGACATACTGGCAGTATGGGCGTAATTATAGAGGTCATGCACAGCTCTAAGAAAGCTTTAATGGAAGTGGCTTCTCTTGCTGTATGTTATATTATTATTTCTGCACTTATTATATTTAATATAGAACCGGAGTCCTTTAATACATTTTTTGATGCAATATAT
>JAILEJ010000020.1 GCA_024688095.1 Butyrivibrio sp. | reverse complement strand
ATTGGAAGGTAGTCATACCATTGAAACATCCACGGAACAAAGAAATGCCATAGTCCCACTAAAGCGCTTATTACAACAGTAACAAAATATAAAATACGTATCCCCTTTTTCAAAATTATTCACCTCTACAAATTGCGATTTATCAATTTAATATGTTGATAATCATACTACAATCCTTGGTACAATGACAAACTGATATTAACTTATGTCTTTAATAAATGCATAGTCAGAAAAAATTTCAAAGCCTCGATTTTCCAAAATAATCTTAATCCGGAAGATGGGGTGAGGTGGAAATAGAAAAAGGTCCGGTGGACCTTTTTCCCACCGAACCGACCGACGAAGACCGCCAGGTCGAGGAGACCTTGAACCTATGGGTTCAAGGGACTCCTCGGCCTGTTATTTTAGAACTAGGTGCATCTGTTTATAAATAAAAAAAGAACTAAAGCATGCACCTTAGTTCTAAAATAATAATGCGGAAGATGGGACTTGAACCCACACGATCGCAATGATCACAAGATCCTTAGTCTTGCTCGTCTGCCAGTTCCGACACTTCCGCATTCATATAATGTCGCTTAACAGCAACGAATAAATAATAGCAAAGCTATCCATAAAAGTCAACGATATTTTTTATTATTTTCCAAATAAATATGTTTCTTTCCTTCCTTGCACCCATCCAGTCAGCTTATTCTGCTCATCTTTTTCTATTCACGTCATTTTTACAACAATTCACGAAAAAAAATTCAAAACTCATACATAATGAGTTAAAATGTCACGCGGTATATTTTACACAATTTAATTTCATTTGAGAGGAGAAATGAAAATGAAGAAACACATTGGTGCTAAAATCATTAGTCTTCTGTTGGTTTTAGCTATCATCACAGAAATCATTAACACTGCAAATCTTATTATCACTAAAAGAGTAAAAGATGATGTAGAATCTCTATCTGGTATTTATTTGGAAATCGAGTCAACTCGAACAGAATTATCAAATAATCTTGCCAACATAAAAAATTACACCAATCTAATGGCCATGTTGCCAATCCCAGATGCTACTGCAGGTATGGCAGCTGGGGCAAATGATTTAATCACCGCCTTTGAAGGAAATATTGAAACGATTACTGCTCTTTGCAAAAAAACAAATAACAATGAGTTAATAACGGCTTTTGATAACTACGCTAACGCTATTCGACCTATGGAAGAAGTATTAAAAACTTCTGTAGAAATATATAATGCAAAGGGACAGTCTGAAGAGCTTTTAGGCGTGGCGCTTTCTCTTAATGATTTGCTTACAGATGTTGATTCTACAGAAACAACTCTTAACGAAGTATTAAATAAGCAAATAGCTTCTGTCCAGGCTGAAACAAACAAGGCCGTACGTCTTACTGCCGGACTCATCATCTTTTCAATTATTGTATTTATTGTTCTTACCATTCTAATCATTTTGGTTGTATTAAAATCTGTGGCTGGTCCTGCTAAAAATGCCAGCACACAACTAAATTCCATTATGGATAAGATTGACAACCAGGAAGGTGACTTAACAGAGCGAATTGAAATCCATACGGAAGATGAAATTGGTCAGCTTGTAACTGGTGTAAATCATTTTATTGAACAGTTACAAAGCATTATGAAAACCATTCAAACCGATTCCAATTCCATGCAGGATTCTGTTACTGTCATTCAAAATCGTGTCAATGACTCCAACGACAACGCCGTTGCAGTATCAGAAGTAATGGAACGACTTTCTGCAAGTATGGAAGAAGTTTCTGCTACTGTTACCCACATTAGCGGAAACTCACAAAACATTTTAACGGAAGCAAAAGACATGGCGGACTCTGCTCATAAGGGTGGCGAGTTTGTAAGAGAAATCAAAGAGCGTGCTTCTGAAATCCGTGAAACTACCATTTCAGGAAAAGAACACACAGGTGAAATTATTTCTGAAATCAAGGTTGTTTTGGAACAGGCTATCAATGATTCAAAGAGCGTCGATCGCATCCATGAGCTTACAGATGAAATTTTAGATATTTCAAGCCAGACCAATCTTCTTGCTCTTAATGCTTCCATTGAAGCAGCCCGTGCCGGAGATGCCGGAAAAGGATTTGCAGTTGTTGCTGATGAAATTTCAAATCTTGCCAATAACAGTCGTGATACTGCAAACAACATCCAAAA
>JAILEJ010000012.1 GCA_024688095.1 Butyrivibrio sp. | reverse complement strand
TGAAAGAAGGATTTCTTCCATTGAATTTTTTCCAAAGAATTCATAGGACTCTTTTATTGGTCCATAATAAGCAAGACGTCCTGTTCTATTAGCATCCTTGGCCAAAACAATAACATCATCAAAAAGATCAATAACACGATCTGGTGTATGAGTGATTACAATAACAATTTTATTTTGGTCAGCTATTTTACGCAGTTGTTCGAATAATTTGCGTGCTACTACTCCATCAAGGCCTGAATCAGGTTCATCCAATATAAAAAGTGATGGATTGGATATTATTTCCATTGCTATAGAAAGACGCTTTTTTTGTCCGCCTGAAAGCTTTTGAACAAGATTCCCTTTTACTGGTTCAAGACCAAAGGCTTCAAGTAGCTCATCTACTTTAATCTCTCTTGCTTTTGACTTGGTTTTTGTGGAAAGTCTCATTGACGCAGAATCTTCTAAAGTTAATTCAACAGTATCCGTTACACGCATAAGGTCCTGCTGAGGTACAAATCCGATATCATATTTCATTTTGTCATATTCTTTATAAACATTCTGGCCATTTAGCTCAATACATGCATTTGCTTTTTCATAACCTGTAACAGCATTCAAAAATGTTGTTTTTCCTGCGCCGGATCCGCCAAGTAGAAGGACGAGATGACCACGTGGAATTGTCAGATGAATGTCTTTAAGAAGGTCATACTTTTTAAAAGATTGATATACAGTTCGTGATTCAATATTAATTGTAAGCCCACTATTTACAGTATCAGCGTGTGCACCGCTTTCTTTGGCTATATCTTCTTTATCATAGATGCCCTCTTTTGGCTGATATTTATCATTAAATCCCCAGATAAGAACAGGAATAAGCTGAGTCCATTCAAAAACCCATAACCATATCCATCTCTTTTTGCGGTTAAAAACAATGCACAGTCCTGAATAAATTCTTATAGCATATACTATTGCGGTAATAGAAAGTGCAACTGTAACACATGCCAATAGAGCCTGTATATTACTTGTTTCAGGGAATAGTGAAGCCAGTAACCAGGTTATATAGACACAAGCAGATAAGACTGCATATATTCTGCCTTCATCTTCTCTTTTAGCACATTTGCCGAGACAATAGCTTCTGTAAAATGGAATTAATGAATACCACCATGTAATGCCACATTTCTGAAATAATTTGCAGCTTAGTATACTGCTGATAATGATAGGAATATAGGAAGATACATTTGTAATTGAGATTTCCATTTGAGTTTCTCCAATAATAATTTATTCAAAAAAAGTATATGAATTACCTATAATCTGTTTGCTTTTATATGTGCAGTTATCTGCATTTACATAAAGCGTATCAAAATCCAGATCCTCTTTAGCATCATAAAATGAAATTCCTATACTTAGTGAGACTTTGCGATCAGTAATTTCCGGTATATCAATAGAATTTATTTCATCAAAAAATCTGTTTATTAGTTTAATAGCAGCATTCTTATCAATTATTCCTACGGCGTAAACAGCAAATTCATCTCCTCCAAGACGCATTACTATATCAGAATCTCTAAAACTGTTTTTTAGACAGTTTGCTACAGAAATAATTACTTTATCTCCGATAGCATGGCCGTAAGTATCATTGAAGCCTTTAAATTTATCAATGTCCATCAGACAGAACATACCAGGAGTTCTATTTTGCAGCATTTCACGAATACTTTGTTCTCCTGAGCCTCGATTTCTAAGGCTTGTAAGCAGATCTGTTTCGGATAAATATAACAGGTGATTGGATTTGCGCTTTTCTTCATCAATATTTTCAACCACCCAGAGTACTCGTATAAGGTTATTATTATTATCATAATTTTCAGCTATAAAACGGCCACGACACCATTTTGATCTATTACTGAGAAATTCAACTGTACATGTATTTCTGTTTTTCAGGTTTTCCTTTATATTATTAAAATCAATAAATTCAAGGACTCTTTTTCTATACTGTTCATCTGTAAATGATGCCATAATTGATTGTAATTTCTCATCAGCATCATCGTCAGTTATTCCTGAAGTAATATGTTTCATTGACTTGAGCTCTTTTAATTTATTATCTATAAGGTCAATTGAATACATTGATATATAAATGCTTGCAGCAGATTTTAGCTGTGTATTTACAATTTCTGATTGAATATGCTTTAAATAGTTGTATCTGTATAAAACAAGAATAGATATCATTAAAAAAATTGCGGCAAAATATGCACCAAATACCTGTGGCATCATTTCTATAAAAAGATTATATTCATTTACAAGTAAAATAACTCGATATTTATTCTCCAGCTGCTTGTTTAAAATCATATATCTTTTATCTTTATAACGTGTATAAAAATATTCAGCATTGGATGTTATTGCTCTTTTTGCTATTTTGTGGAGATCTGTATTTCTATGGTCACTTAAAAGGTTAACAGATATGGATTCCGAATCTGTAGAAGCAATAACCTGACCATTTGGATTAATAATTACACATTCACCTACTCCGCTTTGGGAAATTACTTCGACCTCATTTTCAAAAAATGATAAAGATACATCCATTGAAATAATGTCTATATTGTTTTTTAATAAGGCGGATAAAGAAATCAGATACTTGCCTGTTTTTGGATCAATGTAAGGATTGGTTACAGCCAGGTCACCCTCTTCATCAATTGCAGCCAGATACCATGGACTATTTTCTATTTCATAATCCATTGAAGGCCTCCACTCTGATCCGTCAACATATTCACCATTTATAATACCGTAGATTCCAAGATAAGCTGCTGATGTATCAGCAGTATATTCATTGGTCATATAAACGAGAAAATTTTGGATGTCTTCTGTTGATGCATTATTATCCTCAAGATATTCAACTGTTGTTGAAGCCATATTGACAATATCAACTATTTCTACAAAAAACTGATTGATTTCTTTCTCTATAGAATTGATTGTACGCATACCTGTATTATAAGAATCAAGTTTTAAAATGCGCCAGGAAGCAAAATACATACCTATCAAAAGAAAAATAAATGCAATAATGATTATTATAAAGTTGTATATAAATGAATTAGTGTATTTTCGTTTCAATAAGTTTCCCTCATAAGTAGGTAAGAAGCATAACTGTTTTTCTATATAGTTATTAATGTATATAAGAAATAAATTATTATGTTTTGTATAAACTGGTTTAATATTTTATACGAATTATTGATGGTCGAAAGTACATTTTTAATATGATTCAAGTATTTTAAAAAGATCCATATAATATTTCTTTCTGGTAGAATCTGAAGCGTTAAAAATTTCATGACGAGAATCAGGATAATTATGAAAAACGGCTTGTGGAACATTTTCTTTAAATTCTTTAAATCCATCAGCATCTACAAGAGTATCCTGACCTGCAGTCATAATATCTATAGGAATAGTTATTTTATTTGCATTTTCTGAAAGCCATTTTGTTGCATCTATACTGGCGATTGCCCAGCCAAAAGTGGCTCCGGCGGTCTGATAATGTTTGTCTTCAATTCTTTGTTCATATAGATAGTTGAAACGGACTTCGGATCTTGTACTACTATTTTTATAATCAGGAATACCGGTAAAATGGTGCTGACCTGCTCCAATTTTTTTTGATTTTCTAAATAATCGGACATAAAATTTTAGTAATGATTTTTGCATATTATTATATTTTTTCATTGCCAGCATTTTAAACATTGGTGATGACATCACAGCTGCGCTAAAAAAGTCAGGATATTTTACAAGGAATATCCCTGAAACAGCGCCACCCATTGAATGAGCAAAAAGAATCTTTTTTAAATTAGTTGTCTCCGGATTAACTATTTTCTTCAAAAATGTGTGAAGATCTTCAACATAAGTTTTATAGCTGTCTATATGAACCAGATCATGCTCGGGCAGTTTACCTTCTGAATAACCGTGTCCTCTTTGCTCATGCATATAAACTGCAAAACCAAGTTGATATAGGTACCAGATAAATTCATGGTATTTTCCAAAAAATTCACAAAAGCCGTGCACGATGACTATGCAGGCTTTGGGATTATTTGGAACTGTTTTTATATAATGAAGCTTTGAACCGTCAAAAGATTCAAAATATCCATCTGTTACATTTTTTTCTCTCCATATTCTGTTTTCATTTTTCATTGTAGGAAGAAAATCATCTTCGCTAAGTAATTGAATTTCATTTATTTGCATTCAGACTCCTTTTTATCTTGCGTTGGATTTGTTCCAAAGGTTTTCGTATTTAAAGCCTGTAACTTTTTCACAGATTTTTATTTCTTCTTCAGTTATTGTAGAGGTGTCCTCCCCTTTTCTACGTGCAATTTCTTTTTGGATTATGGCAAATTCTTTTCCTGTAAGAGGGAATATAAGGCCTACAATAAATAATAAAGTAATTAAAATTGCAGGTGCTATTATATAAATAAGCGCAATACCATTCTGGGTTGCTGCACTTTGCCTTGCACCTGTGCTTGCAAGTGATGAATCATAGCCTACAACAGAGAGTAATACACCTATAAGATAAGCAGAAAGTCCGGATGATATCTTTCTTGCAAAGGTTGCCATACCGGATACAATTCCAGGTCTGTGAATAGATGTAATTAGTTCGTCAACCTCTGCCATATCTGCCATGATAGCAAAAATACTGGTGAGGGTTGCTGCATTACCAAAGCCTATAATTGCAGTCATCACAAGTATTGGTACTATATTTGCACCTTCATATGAAAACGCAAGAAGGCCAAGTGTACCAAGAAGTCTAATTGGTGCACCGACTAAAATAGCAAATTTTTTGGAAGTACGTGCTATTACAGGACCAAAAATAAGCATTCCTATAAGCTGTGAGATCAAAAGAATTGCCATTAACATAGTGAAATAGCCATTCGAATAGCCGTTAAGAACATCATCTACATAATATACGGCCATTCCAGATACAAAATCCATTCCGCACTGCCCAAAGAGATATATTCCTATAAACAGTCTGAAAGAATGGCTTTTAAATACGCTTACGGCCTGCGGAAAACTGTCTTTTAAATTCGATTTTACAGGTTCTTTTTGTTTTTCCCAGGTTCCAAGAAAAGTTATAAGACTTGAAATAAAAAAGATTACACCAAAAATCAAGGCACATGTCATATATTTTGAGGTATCTAAATTATCATTTATTATCAGTGTTGGAACAAGACCACAGACCATGGAACCTAATGTGGAACATAGCATTCTTGCACTTGAAAATCTCGAGCGAACAGAATAATCATCTATCATATCAGGCAAGAGGCCATTATATGGGACCATCAAAATTGTGAATCCTGTAGAAAACAGGCAGTACATTAGAAGGTAAAAGATATAAAGGGCTGTAACTGACTTTGTTGGGATTGTCAGCCAAAGCATTATAAAGGTTATGGATGACACTATTCCGCCTATAAGGATATAAAATCTTTTTGCTCCAAATCTTGATCTGGTTCTGTCAGTTATATTTCCCATTATCGGATCTGTGATAGCATCCCATATTTTACCAACAAGAGGAATTGTACCGGCAAGTGCGGTAGGCATACCAAGAGCTTTGGTAAGAAAAACAGCAAAGAATGTGTTTATAATTACAAATGCGCCACCTCCATAAAATTCACCGATACCATACATAAATCTCGATAATATTCCATAGCTGTGTCCATCACTGTTTTTAATCATACAAAATCCCCCTTGATTTCATTTAACAAAGCAATAAATAGAATTAGCTTTTAATCAGAAATTAAATAATAATTATTTATTTGTTATCTATATTATAAAATAAAATAGACAAAATAAAAATTATTAGATGCATTTTTCAAAAGAAAAACAATGATTTATTGTTTTTTAGTAAGTTTTATTAAAGATCTGTGAATGCCATGTTTTTTAAGGAAACTATTTTAATGGTATTAAAATTAAATCTTTCTGAAATTTGTAAATATATCATTAAAACGATTGAGTGTGTTTTATTTAGTGATAATATTAGATTATAGATGGTAGTTTTAGAATTATTAATTTTTTAAAATGATTATTAGTTTCAATAAAAAATAATCAATAGTTTGTTTCATTAACCTATCATTTAAGAAAGGAATTAGTATGTTTATAGAAATGACTGTTTTTAATGGAACTGATGCAGAGAAATCGTTTCTGGAAATATGCCAGTTCAAAGGTGTCAGGTATAATAATTATGGGTTTGCTATTATAGAAACAAATCATAAGAATCATGATTATGTTGTTCCTATGGATAAAGAAAACTATGCGAAACTGGAAGGAATAATCAGAAATTGCATTTTGAATGATAAGCAGTTTATTCATTTTGAAGGACCTGTATATCGTAGGAAAATAGCTGCGGGAGCATTTAATTCCGGCAAAGATAAAAAGGATTGGAAGATAACTGTCCTCAAATAAATATTAAACGACATAAACATATTTTAATAAAAAGACCTGTATCTATTTTTGAGTAGATACAGGTCATATTTTTATGAGAAAACAATTTTTGTATTTAGGTTTTCATCAAGGCCTTCCTGATGAGGAGTAATTTCTTTTGGAAGTTCAAAATTCTCAAGATTATTTATTATTTCTGCTCTTTCTTCAGATTCAATATTATCATTAGAATCTTCTGAATATGCCTCTTCTACCGCCTCTGAAAGCCTTTGTGCATCTTGTGCCTTGCTGTTTGCATCAGTTATTTTTTCGGATTCTTCTATGGCTTCTTCTGCCTGCTCTTTACGTTCGGCTTTTCTGGAATCTATTTCATGATCATAGCTGTACTGAGAGATTTTTCCATCAATGTACATTTGCTGGAGCTGATCATCAGATACACCGGTAAAAGATTTAGATCCCTGTACACTTTCTTTTGAATCCTGTGATTCATTTTGTAATTCTCGGATTTCTTCTCTTCTCTCTTTTGCTTCCATAGCAGCTTTACGATTTTCAATTTCAAAATCCTGTTTATCATTTTGAATGTTTTCTTTTTGCTGTTTTGAAGCTTCTTCTTTATGCTCAATAGCATCTTCAACTGCAACCTTTTGAGTACGTTTTCCAAAGAGTTCTATTTCTTCAGAAGTATCGTTGCTTTCAAGACTTTTTATATAAGAATCTTCAGATTCATTTTTAGAATTAGTTGATTTGACTGTAACATTAAGACCATCTTCAAGTGCAGTTTCACTTTCATCACTTACCTGAACAGTATCGCCATCTTCGGACACTGATACAACGTCAGCTAGTTCTTCCCTGACTTTGGTAGATTCGGTATCGGGTTTCGGAATTGAGGGAGCTTTGGGAACACTAGAGTCCACTTTAGGTGGTGGTGTTATTGGAGCAGAATTATTTTGCGTAACGACATTTGCAGTATTATTAATTACTAAATCAGCCATGCTTAAGACCTCCTATCTATAAAACAAATCCCTTGTTAGCTGGCAAATTATGTAGTGTATATAAGTATTAGCTTTTGCTAATAAAATAATAGTGTTTATGCCTAGTTTTACTTATACTTTTATTATATTTTTTCGTAAATCAAAATCAATTGAATTTTTATAATAATTTTATAAAAGAAATTTAAAACCTAAACTTAATAATGTACATCAAAACACCTTCCTTACTATTTTTTAGATAAGGAAGGTGTTTTTTTATATTATTGGAGTAATAATATGCTTAATCTTCTGAGGAGTCAGCAGCAACTTTTTCAGCTCTTGCAGTAACTTCTTTTTCCTGAATATCGGATGGAGCCTGTTCGTATCTGTTGAATTCATATTCGTAATCACCGCTTCCACCTGTCATTGAACGAAGCTGTGTACAATATCCAAATAATTCCATCATTGGCACATCGGCTTCAATAATCTGTTTACCTGCACCATTTGGATTCATACCAAGAACTCGGCCTCTTCTCTTATTAAGATCGCCCATTACATCACCTGTATATGCATCAGGTACTGTAACCTTTAATGTGGCAATAGGCTCAAGAAGTACAGGGGTTGCTTCCATAAATCCTTTTTTGAAGGCCTGAGTAGCAGCAACCTTAAAGGCCATTTCTGAAGAATCAACAGGATGGTATGAACCATCATAAAGAACTGCTTTAACTCCAACTACAGGATATGCTGCAAGTGGTCCTCTTTGTGTTGATTCTGAAATACCTTTTTCTACAGCAGGGAAATAGTTCTTTGGTACTGCACCACCAACTACTTCCTGTTCGAATACATAAGGTTTTGATGTATCACCTGAAGGTTCGAAGCGCATCTTAACATGACCGTACTGACCATGACCACCAGTCTGCTTTTTGTATTTATATTCTACATCAGAATTCTTTCTTAGAGTTTCTCTAAATGCTACCTTTGGCTTTGTAAGATCAATACCTACCTTGTATTCATTAAGAAGCTTGCTCTGAACTACTTCAAGGTGCATATCACCCATACCATAGATAAGAGTCTGATGATTTTCAGCATCGTTAATAACCTTAAATGTAGGATCTTCTGCGGCAATTTTGTTAAGTGACTGTGCAATCTTATCTATATCGGATTTATTCTGTGCATGATATCTCATTGAAGTATATGGTGTAGAGATATCCATCTTGGCATACTGTACAGGAGTAGCCTTTGTTGAAAGGGTATCACCTGTTGAAATGTCAAGCTTCTGAAGCGCGCCAAGATCACCTGCATGAAGTTCAGGTACTTCGGTTGGCTTATTGCCTGTAAGTACATAAAGCTTACCAATTTTAAGTTCCATATCTTTATTGGAATCATATAACTGATCGTCAGACTTTATAACACCTGAACGAACCTTTATAAGTGAATATTTACCAATAAACGGATCATTCATTGTTTTGAATACAAAAGCGGTCTTAGCCTTTGAGAAATCAAAGTTGGCTTCAAAGATTTCATTTGTATTCATATTAATGCCGGCCATCTTACGGTTTTCAGGCGCTGGCATATATTTAACGATATCGTCTAAAAGTGTATAGATACCTTGACAGAGAATGTTAGAACCCATCTCTATTGGTACTATAGAACCTTCACAAACATTCTGACGAAGTGCAGCTCTTATTTCTGCTTCTGAGAATGTATCACCATTAAAATATCTGTCCATAAACTCTTCTGAACTCTCAGCAACAGCTTCAATAAGAGTATCTCTGCAGATTTTTAAGTTTGCCTGATTGTATTCAGGAACTTCGCATTCTACTACTTCTTTTCCTTCCCATCTAAAACCTTTTTCCTGTATAACATTAACGTATCCAACGAATTTTTCACTTTCACGAATTGGCAGGTTAAATGGTGCAAGCTTTTTGCCATATTTATCAGTCATATCCTGCACTACCTGTCTGTATGAAGCATCATCTATATCCATGTCAGAAACATAAACCATTCTAGGAATGTTATATTTCTCACAGAGTTCCCATGCTCGTTCTGTTCCAACTTCAACTCCGGCTTTACCGGAAACAACTATAATTGCAGCATCAGCAACGCTGATAGCTTCTTCTACTTCACCAACGAAGTCAAAAAATCCTGGTGCATCAAGGATGTTTATCTTGCAATCTTCCCATTCAAGAGGAATGAGAGATGTCTTTATAGAAATCTTTCTCTTTTGCTCTTCTTTATCAAAATCACTGATTGTATTTCCGTCAGTAGTTTTGCCCATTCTGGAAGTCAGACCAGCCATGTATGCCATTGCTTCGGCCAGGCTAGTCTTTCCCGCGCCGCCATGTCCAAGTAATACTACGTTTCTAATTTTGTCAGTTGTGTAAACGTTCATATTATGCCTCCATATTTTGTTTTTTTGGGTAAATTTACAAGATATACTGTATAGTGCCCCAACACCAAACTATAAAGTACACTATACATTAGAATCTCCCCATTCGAATCTATGAGTATATTTTACTAAAATTGTTCATACAATACAAGTAATTTGGGTTACATTGCACAAAAAAATAAAAATAATCATCAAAAAAGTCTAATTAAAATTCATTTTTAAATAATATTTCAGTCTCTGACTTGCTTTAAATTCGGGTTGTCTGACATTGTTTTTCACACGTTGATGTGGTATAGTGATAATGCGTATATGCTTATTTTAGAACAACTGGAGGAGAGATAAACTGATGAATTCTTTATCTTGTGGGTTTATAGGGCTTGGACTTATTGGAGGATCAATAGCAAGAGCCTTGAGGGAAAAATTTACTAACGTCAAAATTATTGCGTACACTCCGCATGCTTCAACTGTCAATGCAGCAATTGAAGCAGGAATCGTTGATGAGGGTGCGTCTGAAATAGATGGAAG
>JAILEJ010000198.1 GCA_024688095.1 Butyrivibrio sp. | reverse complement strand
GTTTCAGCTTCTGTCAGTCAGGAATATATTTCACAGCTTACTGTAGGACAGAGTGCAAAGGTTACATTTGATGAATATGGTACATATGACGGTGTAATTACTGCAATAAATCCAGTAACACAGTCAAGCAGCAGATCATCTGTTACATTTACTGTCACAGTTGAACTTGAAGGAGATGTAAGTGCTCTTAGCCAGAATCTGTCGGCAACAGTAACCTTTGAAGCTGCAGATACGGAAACTGCAGATACTGGAGAAAAAGAGGAATCTGAAAATGCAGATGCGCAGACAGAAACTGGTGAAACAACCGAAAATGTAGAAGAACAGACAGAAATTGATGAAACATCTGAGAATACTGAGGCAAAGGGTTAAAATATGGCGATTTTAAAAAGAAAACTAAAAAATAAAAAGTTTCTGGTTAAATTCATAATTGTTTGTGTTCTTTGTCTGGCAATTGTTTCACTGGCTGTTTACACATTGTGGATTGAACCAAATCTAAATACAGAGACTTATGTTTATAAAGAATCAACGGTTCAAAGAGGAGATATAGTCCTTGGTATACAGGAATCAGGATCAGTTGAAATGGCAGAAACAGAACTTATTTATGATATAGAAATTGAAACTGACGACGATGATGATGACGACGACGATGATGATGATGACGATGACGAGGATGAGGATGAGACTTCCAAATATCTTGAAATTGAAGAAGTATATGTTGCTCAGGGACAAAGGATAACTGAAGGTGACAAACTTTTTAAACTGACACAAGACAGTCTTTCATCAGTAAAAAGAATACTTGAATCAAATCAGTCAGAAGCAGAGATTACATATGCTGAAGCGCTGGAAGAATATAACATAGGTGTTCTTGAAGCTGATAATACAAAAACAGAGACAGATGTTACCGCAGCAAATGCATCAGCTCTTTATAATGCGACAGTATCAGAGCTTCAGGCAGAGATTGCAGGATATTCAGGAGATATAGAAGCACTTACTGCTGAAATTGAAGATTTGCAGGAAGATGCTGTTGATGAGGACCTTCTTGAATCACTTGAAGAAGCAAGACTTGAACTTGTGGCAGCTCAGAATGTTTTTGATGAAACTAATAAAGAAAGTTACGGTGCTTATACATCAAATCTATCAGATCTTCAAAGTGCTCAGTCGGCCTATGACAAGATTCAGGATTCTATTGATTCTATATATGAACAGATAGAAGAGGACCAGAAACAGATAGAAGAAGACCAGAAAGCTCTTGCCGCTGCCCAGCAGGCTCTTGCAGTAAAAACTCAGGAAGCCCAGGGAGAATATGATTCTTCTGTACTTAGTGGTTCAATGTCAGAAGATGTTTATTCATATTCTGTAAGTTCACTTGAAGAAACTCTTACAGAGGCAGAAACTGCACTTACAGAAGCACAGACAGCACTTGATGCTCTTAATGCATTTGTAGGAGAGGATGGAATCATTTATGCAGATGGTTCTGGGATTATAACAGCTGTCAATTATGAAGCAGGAGATGAGCTTGTAGATACAGGTGCAATGCTTACATACTCAACAGAGGATGCTTTTACTGTTTCAATTGATATTTCTGAAGAAGATATATCATCGGTAACAGTAGGTGATACAGTTGAAATTTCTTTTACGGCATATGAAGGAACAGAAAATGAGAATTATACCGGCGAAGTAACAGCAATAAGTACAACAGCATCTGATAATCATGAGTCAACTGTAAGTTACTCGGTTACTATTGATATTCTTGGTGACACAACTCCTTTATATGGAGGAATGACAGCAGACGTTGTATTTGTAAGTGATAGTGTTTCGGACGTTTTGTATATTTCAGAAACTGCGATTGTAAGCCAGGATGATGGTGATTATGTATATCAGAAGTCTGGTGGAAGTTATGAGCTTGTTCCTGTAGAAACTGGATTTAGTAATGGTACAGAGGTTGAAATTGTAAGCGGTCTCGAAGAAGGCGATACAATTTATATAGCAAGTAAAGTAAGTTCTGATGGAAATGCCCTTATGGATGAGTCCATAAGTACAAGTGAGTCAGGAACAGATAGTGAGTCAATGGAAGAATCAGATACTGAGTCTGGTGATATGCAGATGCCTGGTGGAGGAGATATGCCATCCGGCGGAGGTAATGGACCAATGCAAGGCGGTGGAGGAATGCCTTAATAGTACGTGACTAAAAATGAAAAGACTGGAAGTCATGTTAAAAGGAATTAATGGAAAGGACGTTTATGAAAAAAGGCATTTTTAAAACCAAATTAGAAGATGTTAAAAACTGGACTTTAAGTAATAAGAAAAAAGCGGCAATACTGTACGGCTCAATAGCAGTTATTCTGATCGCGATAATAGTTCTCATATCTGTTATAAATGCCAGAAATACAACTGAAACAGTATATAAAGAAGAAACTGTAACATATGGATCACTTACAGTTGGTATTACTGAAGATGGAAACATCGAGGTTGGTACATCTACTCAGACTATGGAAGTTGATATAAGCGCTTACTCGGGAGGAAGCGATTTTTCCTGGGGACAGATGGGCGGTGGCGGAATGGGTGGTGGAAACACTAATGGCTCATCTACCTCAAGTGATTCAGACTCTGATGATGACCGTGTTCTTGAAGTCGAGAGTGTATATATAAGTGTAGGTCAGGTTGTATCTGAAGGAGATAAGATTGCAAAGCTTACAGAGGAAAGTGTTACAAGCATAAGATCTGAGCTTGAAGCAGACCTTGCAGATGCGCAGAATACTTATGATCAGACTGTAGCTGAGCAGACTGTTACTGATCAGGAAGCCGAATCGACCTATTCAGTAAATGCCCTTTATGGTGACTATGCACAAAATGAATATAACAATACGGTGCAGACTCTTCAGGATGCAATTGATGATGCACAGGAGGCTCTTGATAGTGAAAATGAGAATCTTGCCGAACTTCAGGCAGAGCTTGCCGAGGATGAAGCAAATCTTCCTGAGTATCAGAAGATTCTTGAAGAAGCAGAGTATTCTCTTTCTACTATAGATCAGAAAACCGAGCTATATGGCTGGGTTACAGCTGAGGATTTCAGAGAAGATGCCCAGTCACTAGTAGATAATACAGAAGATGAAATCGAAGAACTTATAGAAGAGATAGAGGAATCACAGACAAAGGTTACTGAATATGAGATAGCTCTTGCAAATGCGCAAAAAGAATATGCAGCTGGCGTAATAGAAGCGCAGGCAACCTATGATAAAAGAATGCTCTATTACAATAATGCAGATGAATATAAAAATGTAACAATGGCTCAGAGTGCACTCTCTGTTGAGGAGGCACTAAATGAACTGACTAATGCACAGGAAAAGCTTGATGAATTTGATTCCTACATTGTAGATAATGAAATAATTTCAGGTTATAACGGTGTAATTGCATCTGTATCAATTGCAGCAGGTGATGAATTATATTCAGGAAGTGAAGTCATGACTGTAAATGATTATGATGAAGTAACAGTAACAGTAGAAGTGGATGAGGATGATATTTCTGCAGCAGAGCTTGGAGCTGAGGCAAAGGTTAATATAGAAGCCTTCCCTGATTCATCATTTGATGCAACGGTTACAGATATAGGTGATGCAACATATGATAGCAGTTCAGAAACAACATATTATGAGATTACAGTTACACTTTCAGGCGACACATCAGAGCTCTATAGTGGAATGACTTCTGACGTAACCTTTATTACAGATGACAGTGAAGATGTTCTGTACATATCAAACAGAGCTGTAACAAGAGAAAACGGTAAGTCTTATGTAAAGGTTAAGAATGAAAATGGAAGCATATCCACTAAGGAAATAACCACTGGATTCTCAGATGGAAGTGATGTTGAAGTAATAGAAGGACTTGAAGAGGGAGATATTGTAATTATAGAAAGTACTGTAACAGGTTAAGATCCTGATGCGGAAAGGGGTAAACAGTGAGAATCTCTGAAATATTAAGACTTGTATGGCTTAATCTGTCGCAGAATAAATCCAAAGTTTTGCTGACAAGCTTCGGTATTGTAGTCGGAGCTGCAACAATAATGCTGGTTATAGCTATTGGTACCGGTGGTAGAGAAGAAGTAGCAGAACAGTTTGCAAACTTAAATGCAGGTGCAATTGATATATCAGTTGATACCACATCATCCAGCAGCCAGATGGGTGGCGGCATGGGTGATATGGGAGGCGGAAGAGCATTTGGCGGCGGAGGCGGCGGAATGCCCGGAGGAATGGGCGGCGGCCAAAGCTCAAGTAGTTCAAAATATTCTGTGGATGATTTTGATGAAGCAATGGAAGATCTTTTGACCTTTATACCAGGAATATCATCAGCAACTTTATCTTATTCAACCTCTGCGGATGTTGATGGAGGAGAACTCGATGATACAGAAACCTATACAATAGCCGGTGTCAAATACAACTATGCTGAAATGTCCAATCTTGAAATGCTAATTGGAGAATTTTTTGATGAAGACGATGATACCTATAAAAACAAGTACTGCGTATTGGGGATAAATGTTGCAAAAGAAGTATTTGGAAGTGCCTATAATGCTTATGATGGAACAATCTATATTGATGACAGACCATATACAGTAATAGCTGTAATTGAAGAGATGGGAACTGTTGCATCAGGTATAAGTCCTGATGATGCGATTTTTGTACCATATGAGACAGGAATCAAATATCTTACAGGTAGTGATGTAAGTCCAACAATAACAGTAATTGCAGAAGATACCAATGAGGTTGATACAATAAAAACATATATTGAATCATATCTTGAAGAAAGCTATCCAAGTATTACATTTGCGATATCCGATGCAGGAAGTAAGATGGAAGCTGCAAATCAGTCTAACAGAACTCTTACACTCCTTCTTATTGCTATGGCTGCAATCGTATTTGTAGTCGGTGGTATTGGTATTATGAACGTATTGTTCGTATCTGTAAAAGAAAGAACAAACGAAATTGGTATATTAAAAGCTATTGGCTGCAGCCAGAGGGATATTCTTTTAGAGTTCCTTTTGGAAGCAAGTACAATGAGTTTTATTGGATCAGTTATAGGAATTATCTGCGCTCTTGGAGTTACACCTATACTTGAAAGCTTTGATATGAGAGTATCGCTTTCTGTATTTGGAGCGGTCATATCACTGGTGTTTGGCGTATTTACAGGAACTATTTTTGGATTTTATCCAGCGTATAAGGCATCGATTCTTATACCTATTGTTGCACTTAATCAGGAGTAATGAGGAGGACTAGATGACTAACGAAGAAAAGAAGAAAAAAAGAGAAACCTCCGAAGAAAAAAAGGCAATGCTTACAGAAGATGCTGCTCTTGGAGAAATTGCTTCTGATGCGATATTTGAAAGAGATCCTGAACTTGCAAAAGAGCTTGCTGAAGATAGAAAGATACAGGAGAGAGCGCTCGAATATAAAAAACTTCAGGAAGAAAGAGCAAGAAAAAGAAAAAAGCATATTATTATTGCATTGATAATTATTCTAATAATAATTATTGCATCTGTGATGGGATATAAAATATATCAGGCAAAAAAGGAATCAGAAAATTCAGAAGCTATTGTTCAGGCCGGGGAAGGACAAGAGCTTGTATATGCACAGATAACCAAGATAGCAGGTAATAATATTACGGTTACATTACTTGAAGAGGCTTCTGCTGATACTATGTCAGATTCTGATAAGACTGAAAATAGTGAAACATCTGAAAATAGTGAAGAGTCCAGAGGCCAAAAGGGAATGAACGGTGGTAATACAGAAAATACTTCAGGAACAGAAAATTCTGGTTTGGAAGCAGATTCGGATAGTGATAATGCATCATCAGATGGAGAGATGCCGTCAGGAGGCGGAATGAGAGGCAGTTCATCAGATGGAGAGATGCCGTCGGGAGGTGGAATGAGAGGCAGTTCATCAGATGGAGAGATGCCGTCAGGAGGTGGAATGCCAGGCGGTTCATCGGACACTGAGATGTCAGGAAATATGCCATCACAGGATCAGGAGAGCGGATCAGATAACACAACAGTTGTAAATTATGTAGAAACAGAAACAGATGTAAAATATCAGATTCCAGTGGGAACAGTTGTAATTACTAAATTGGGTACCAGTGCTACATTTACAAGTCTCAGCACAGGAAATGTTATTGCAATGGCAGTTGAATCAAACGATACATCAGTAATAGAGAAGGTTTGGATAATACAATAATATGATAATTAAAATGGTGAACATCTGTAAGGGATTCCAGGTAGGTGAGGACACCGTACAGATATTAAAAAATATAAATTTCAATGTAGATGAAGGCGAATTTGTTGCAATTCTTGGTCCATCTGGATCAGGTAAAACAACGCTTATGAATATCATCGGATGTATGGATATTTCAGATACAGGTGAATATTATCTTGACGGTCAGGCGATTCATACAATGGAAGAGCAGGATCTTGGAAATATCAGAAATAAAGAAATTGGGTTTATTTTCCAGAACTATCAGCTTATTCCTACTTATAATATTATGCAGAACATAATTATGCCACTTGTTGTAAGAGGAATGACAACTGCTGAGGCTGAAGATAAATGCATGGATACAATCAAGCTCCTTGGTCTCGATCACAGATTAAGGCATAAGCCGTCAGAGCTTTCCGGAGGTCAGAAACAAAGAGTATCAATTGCAAGAGCGCTGGTTGGACAGCCTGCTCTTCTCCTTGCCGATGAGCCAACTGGTGCGCTTGACAGATCAAGTGGACAGGATGTTTTAAAGCTCTTTAAACAGCTAAATGAGATGGGACATACAATAGTTATGATTACCCATGATCTTAATGTTGCAAAGAATGCATCAAGAATTGTCCATATTATAGATGGACAATTGTCAGAAGACTGATTTTTTATCAGGATAAAAAGGTACTTTCTGCCTAAAGGCAGTTTAGTATATATGGTGTTATGTGGAAATTACAGCAAAGCCGCGAGTGTAAATCTCGCGGCTTTTGCGTGGTATTAACAGGAATGAACTTTTCTTAGATAGATTGCAAAAAATAGTAGTCCAAAGGTTTCAGTAAGATGGAAAATAACGGCAGTCCAGACTATACCAATGGCTTTACCACCTATAACAAGCGTGTTCATCTGGAAAAGCATAAAGGACAAGGCAAAGATGCCCATTATACATCCTGCGGCAAGTTTTAGATTTTTATCCTTAAGGAAAACTCCTGTAACGAAAACACCAATGAGAATTGCCGTAAGAAGGCCTATGTATTTAAAACCGTGAGTATTGTTATATATAGAAACAAAGTGAGTCATTAGTTCGGGATTATTTGAATAGGATTCAGTAAGTTGTGCGATAAAGCTTTGATACATAGCTGAACCTATTTCCTGCATCATTCTTGCGCCGACTAAAATTGCAGACCATACCTGAATTAGTTGAGATATGGAATATGAAGATAAATGACTTATGCCGGATGGATTAACCTCTTCCTGAAGCTTGGCCATTTCAGAATAATCATTCTTTGGTATAACTGATCGGATTTTGTTAAGGTCCTTGTATGCCTGAAAAAAAACTATAGCAACAAGAATGATTCTGAGCGCTGCCAGCATATTATGTATCAGATTTAGTGACTGATTCAGCATGTCTGGTTGAAATTCCACGCTTCGTCTGTAAACAAATCTTATGGATGCATTTAATATGATGATAGTCAGATTGATAGCCGCAGATTTAAAAAGAGCATCTGATAAAACCGGATACTTTTTATTTATATACATGATAATTAAACCCCCAATTTAGAAAGAAACAATAATAATCCCAAAATTAAATTTATAAATACACTATAAATTTCTACCCTATATTATTTTACTGTTGTTTAATGGTTTTAAGCAATATTATTTTGTTATTATATGTGTTAAACTAGATTAGTATTTGTAAAAATTAAGAATATGTTAAAATTGTACAGATTATAACCAAATTACTTGTAAATAATTAATTCAAGTGATATTATGAATTCCTATTAAAAAAGTAGGAATTAAAATTTAAACATAAATGATTGTGTAATGATAGAAAGGAAACCAGGTTATGTCAGAGCAGTCTTTATTGCAGGTAAAGGATTTATCATCAAAGATAAACGATACTGAAATCCTGCATGGAATAAATTTAGAAATCAGAAAAGGTGAGACCCATGTACTTATGGGACCAAACGGTGCCGGAAAGTCTACTCTTGGATATACTCTTATGGGAAATCCAAATTACGAAGTTACCGGAGGAAAGATTTTTTTCGAAGGAGAAGATATAACAGATATATCAACAGATAAGAGAGCAAAAGCAGGAATGTTTTTGTCATTTCAGAATCCTCTTGAGGTTCCGGGTATTTCACTTGGCAGCTTTATCAGAAATGCATTCCATGAACAGACAGGTGTTCCTGTTAAGCTTTTAAAGTTTAAGAAGGACCTTGCATCATCAATGGATATTCTTACAATGGATCACGGCTATGCTGACAGAGACTTAAATGTTGGTTTTTCCGGTGGTGAAAAAAAGAAAGCTGAAATCCTTCAGATGCTTATGTTAAATCCAAAGCTTGCAATACTTGATGAGACAGATTCAGGTCTTGATGTAGATGCAGTAAGAACTGTATCAAAGGGTATTGAGGAATTTCAGAAGAAAGAAGACGGTGCTCTTCTTATCATTACACACAGTACAAAGATTCTTGAAGCACTTCATGTTGATTATACACATGTACTTGTGAACGGAACTATCGTAAAGACTGGTGGAGCAGAGCTTGTTGATGAAATCAATGAGAATGGATTCGAACAATTTTTGCAGTAATTTACAAATGAGTCCGTGGCTGTTTTGCCAGGATCAGAGGATAAAAAATGAGCGATAATAAAACAGTTGTTGTGGATGTGGATAGAAGCGTCTATGACATAAAGGATATAGAAACAGAAGAAGAGTTCTACAGAGAAAAAGAAGGTTTTACCAGAGATATCGTAGAGAAATTATCTGAGGAGAAGGATGATCCAAAGTGGATGAGAGATCTTCGATTCAGAAGTCTTGAATTATTTGAAAAACAGAAAAATACAACCTGGGGACCAGATGTGTCAGATCTTGATCTTAATAGAATTTCATCTTATGTAAGACATAAATCTGAAATGAAAACTGACTGGGAAGATGTACCGGAGGATATAAAGAATACTTTTGAAAGACTTGGCATTCCTGAGGCAGAGAGAAAATCACTTGCAGGTGTTGGCGCACAGTATGATTCAGAGCTTGTGTACCATAATCTTAAAGATGAGGTAGCAAGAGCAGGTGTTGTATATACAGATATGGAGGCTGCTGTAAAGGGTGAATATGCTGATCTTGTTGAACAGTATTTCATGAAAGTTATTCCTCCAACAGATCACAAATATGCAGCTCTTCATGGAGCAGTATGGTCTGGTGGTTCTTTCGTATATGTTCCAAAGGGTGTAAAGGTAGAGGTTCCACTTCAGTCATATTTCAGACTTAATGCAGCAGGTGCAGGCCAGTTTGAACATACTCTTATAATCGTTGATGAAGGTGCAGATCTTCATTTCATAGAAGGATGTTCAGCTCCTAAGTATAATGTTGCAAACCTTCATGCGGGAGCAGTTGAGCTTGTAGTAAAAAAGAACGCAAGACTTCGTTATTCAACAATTGAGAACTGGTCCAAGAATATGTATAACCTGAATACAAAGAGGGCTATTGTTGAAGAAAATGGCCGTATGGAATGGGTTTCAGGTTCATTTGGTTCACATACTTCTTACCTGTACCCAATGACAATTCTTAAGGGTGATAATTCCCAGATGGAATATACAGGAATAACCTTTGCTGGAAAGGGACAGAATCTTGATACCGGTGCAAAGGTGGTTCATCAGGGAAAAAATACAAAATCAGTTATATCAACAAAATCAATATCCAAAGATGGTGGTATTGGTACATATAGAAGCTCTGTTGTAATTGCAGCAAGTGCCAAAAATGCTAAGGCATCTATATCATGTGATTCACTGATGCTTGATTCAATCTCACGTTCCGATACAGTACCTGCCATGGATATACGAACGAATGATGCAGATGTAGGACACGAGGCAAAGATTGGAAGAATCAGTGATGATGCAATATTCTATCTGATGTCCAGAGGTCTTTCAGAGGAAGATGCAAGAGCAATGATAGTTAGCGGATTTGCAAATCCTGTATCAAAGGAGCTTCCGCTTGAATATGCAGTAGAAATGAACAACCTAATCAAACTAGAAATGAGTGGAAACATGTAATGATATTTGTTATCAAAGTCACACAATATATATGCTTGCATATATATTCGTGTGACCTTGATAACATAACAAACATGAGGAAGTAGCACATCCCCTCACTTTTCTACAGAAAGGAAAAAACATGATAGTTAATGTCCTTCCGGTTTTGACCTACAGATGGCTTCATCTTAATGACAGCGAACTGGATGATAAATACATAAATGTAACAGATACAGTTTCTCCAGCCCCAATTGCCCTCCCGGCAGGGGTTAGCAGAACTACTCTTTCAAGAAGCGAAGCAGAAAAGGTTTTTGATAATGCAGCGCAGCTCCTTGCAAAAGAGGATGAAAAATATGTTTCACCAAATGGCGATATGTATTTTAGGAATAAAGAGCAGAAGATTCATACAGGAATGGGAATCGATATAGATAAGCTTCTTGATAAAATGAACGTACAGACAGATGTCTATACAGCAGAAGAAAACAAGAAGATTTCAGAACCTGTTGTCATCAGATATGAACTTGAGGATGGATCGGGAAGTCTTTCATCCCAGATTATCCATGCAAAAAAGAATTCTGAAATAACAGTAATTCTTGATTATAGATCTGAGATAAATGCAGGAGGTTTCCATGGTGTTAGTACCAAGCTTCTTGCAGAAGAGGGCGCAAAGATAAATCTCATTAAGGTACAGATGCTTGGATATAATTATATTCATATAGATGATATCGGAGCTGTATGTATGAAAAACGCTGATATTGAAGATACACAGCTTGAGCTTGGAAGTAGTAAGAGCTGGAATGGAATCTATGTAAATCTTCTGGGAGATGAATCTGTTTTTAACGGAAATATTGGTTATCTTTGCAAGGATGAGCAGAATTATGATATTAATTATATTGCTCAACAAAACGGAAAGAGAACAGATTCCAAATGCGTATGCAGAGGTGTACTTATAGATAAAGCCTCAAAGACATTCAAAGGAACAATTGATTTCAGAGTTGGTTCATCAGGATCAGTTGGAGATGAACAGGAGGATACACTTCTTTTATCTCCTGATGTAATAAATCGCACTATGCCGGTTATTCTATGCCAGGAAGAAGATGTGGATGGAAGACATGGAGCTACAATTGGTCAGCTTGATGAAGATACACTTTTTTATATGCAGAGCAGAGGCATAAGCTCAGAGCAGGCTAAGAAGATTGTTGTTAAGGCTAGACTCGACAGCATTGCAAATATGATTCCAGATGATGAAGTTAAAGCTAAGGCAGCACATTTTATCCAGAATGCATTATGATTTTCAAAATTTATCAGAAAATCGATGTATAAGCTTTTTACATAAAAAGAGGGGATTAGCCGGAGAATAGTTTGTCCGGATAGTATATGGAGAAAATAAATGACTAACGTAAAAGACATTAGAGCAGACTTCCCAATATTAGATTGTGATTATGTATATTTTGATAATGCAGCTACCTCACAGCGTCCTGTGCAGGTAATGGATGCAATTACTAAATTTTACAAAGAATCCAATGCAAATCCTCTCAGAGGTTTGTACGACTGGAGTGTGGATGCTACTGAAAAATATGAGAATGCAAGGCATACTGTTGCAGGATTTATAGGAGCAGAAAAGGACAGTGAAATAATTTTTACAAGAAATACAACTGAATCCATAAATCTTGTTGCGTATACATATGGTCTTGATAATATTTCTGAAGGAGATGAAATAGTTATCTCTGTTATGGAGCATCATAGCAATATTCTGCCATGGCAGATGGTTGCAGCCAAAAAAGGCGCAAAGCTGATTTATATGGAACCACTTGAAGATGGTACTATTACTGAAGAAGAATATAAGTCCAAAATAACAGATAAGACAAAACTTGTTGCGATAGGTCATGTATCCAATGTAATGGGAATAACAAATCCTGTAAAAGAAATTGCAGAGTATGCTCATTCTAAGGGGTCTGTTGTTTTGGTGGATGGTGCACAGTCTGCTCCCCACATGAAGGTGGATGTAAAAGACCTTGATGCTGACTTTTTTGCCTTTTCCGGACATAAGCTCCTTGGACCTATGGGAATTGGTGCTTTATATGTAAAAAATTCAATTATGGAAAAAATGAATCCGTTTCTTCGAGGCGGAGAAATGATAGAATATGTCACAAGGCAGGATGCAACTTACGCAGAACTCCCTCATAAATTCGAGGCAGGAACTGTAAATGCAGCCGGAGCTGTTGGCCTTGAGGCAGCGATTAATTATATAGAGAATCTTGGATTTGATTTTATAATGGAACGAGAAGAAAAGCTGACTAAAATGCTTATGGAAGAAATGAAGAAAATGCCGTATATTAAAATATATGGATCAGATGATTCTTCAAAGCATTGCGGAATTGTAACTTTTACAATGGATGGAGTTCATCCGCATGATGTTTCGTCAGTATTAAATGAGGACCATGTTTGTATAAGAGCAGGACATCATTGTGCGCAGCCTCTTATGCAGTTTATAGGAGCAGGATCAACAGTAAGAGCAAGTCTGTATTTTTATAATACAGAGGAAGAGGTAGGAGTCTTCCTTGATAAGCTTAAAGGCGTTAGAAAGGTAATGGGCTATGGAGCTTAAAGATTTATATCGAGAGATTGTAAATGAGCATAATTTAAGACCGTCACATAAGGGAGAAATGGCAAATCCAGATCTGGTGTTAAGAGGAGTAAATCCAAGCTGTGGTGATGATATTATATTGCAGCTGAAGTTATCAGCAGATGGAAAAATTGAGGATGCCATGTTTTCCGGATCAGGATGCGCAATATCGCAGGCATCTGTTGATATGATGGCAGATCAGATAATAGGTAAAACAAAAGAAGAAGCATCTGAATTGTCAGATGTTTTTTCAGGGATGATCAAGGGTGAAATAACAGATGATGATGAGCTTGAGGATAAGCTTGATGAAGCAGCTTCTCTAAAAGATATTTCACATATGCCTGCAAGAGTTAAGTGTGCACTTCTTGGATGGCGCACAATGAAGGAAATACTTGAGAATCCAGAGAAAAATGAGAAGAAGTAAAAATTAGGGGAATAAATGGCAGATTCTAATATTACTAAAAATGCATTGGCATCTTCTCTTCGTGAACTTATGAAAGAAAAGCCCTTTGAAAAGATAAGTATTTCTGATATATGCGATCTTTGTGGCATGAACAGAAAAAGCTTTTACTATCATTTCAAAGACAAGTATGATCTTGTTAACTGGATATACTATGTAAACTTCATTGGACAGATGGATATTAATTCCTTTGATAATGGCTGGGACATGATTGAGTACATGAGTAGGAAGTTCTATGAGGATAAAGAATTTTATATAGCAGCACTCAAAATAGAAGGACAGAATTCTTTTAGAGAATATGTGCTTGAAACATTAAGACCACTCACAGATCTTTTTGTAAAAGATGTATATAAGGAAGTTGAGCATAGGGAATTTTTTATCACCTTTATGTGCGATGCTTTTATCACATCAATTATGCGATGGCTTTCAGAAGGAATGATCATGGAGCCAGGAGATTTCCTGGAAGAACTTCATAGTGTAATTCTTGAAATGGCCAAAAAAGTAATAGAAGATGAAAGGAAATTAAACGAGTAAATTAAAGCGAACAGAGAAAACTTCTCCGTTCGCTTTTTTTAGGCTATATTTGTGATTTTTGGCATTGATTCCTTCAAAATATTTTCCAGAGAATCATTTTTAATGGAAATATTGATATTGGGCTCCTGTAAAAAACCATTTGGTTTAATTCTTAAAATTGAGCTTTGGTCACAGATCATTTCGCTTATTGAACGAACATCTGAATAGAGATCCCAAAGGAATATCGGATAAGTCTGGTGTAGGCGTAAATCCGTAACAGAAGCTGAAATATTATTTTTGCAATTGTCATCCTGAATGGTAAATAACATAGGACTTTGAGATGAATAACATGATTCGAGGACTTTAACTGCATCAGTATTTTTTAGGTCGTCGTCATTATATTTGTAATGAATAGCAAAGAGACTGCCAAATTGCCTGAGTGCTGCACAGGCATCTAAACAGTTTTTATCTTTTGCATTTATGGATATCATTACATTTTTACATTTTTTTAGTCTTGAGGCGTAAGCCAGGTCAATTTTTGAATCTGGAAGAAAGTAAAAAAATCCGCAGGTAGGAAATTTTTCAAAAATATCTGCAAGTTCATCACTTGTTCCAGAAACGCCTTCCTGAATAAAAGAGAAGGTATTGATGCCAAGCTTTGTTGCACTTTCTATAAAATCTTTAAGCTTCTTTTTTGAAAGAGAATCCTTAAGTTCTGGATTATAATGGAAAATCACCATCCAGGGAATTGCGCACTTTAGCTTTGAACAGTTATCTCTTAAGATTCTGGCATTGTAAACCCAGCTTTCGTATCCTATATTAGTACAGAAATACTTTAAATTATTAAGGTCATTATTTTTTACCAAATGTTCAATAATGGTATAGTAGGGACTATCTTCATTCTGAAGCATTTTTTGTATCATATCAAAATTCCACTGAGAAAAGCGCCCTGTAGAAAAGAGTTTACCCATATCCGCAAGCTTTCTGAGCGTTCTTTTAGGATTTGATTCCATGTTTTTTAATTCATGATCCACAGCAGATTCTATTAAAGCTCTGGTTATAATCTTTTTTTCCAAATCGATCACCCTTATAAATAAATATAGTTCAAAATATCATATTAATAATATTGATAAAGAGTCAGATTAAAAATGGACAAAAAATGCAAATTGTCTAAATTTAGGACTTATATCTTACATTGTCCCGTGAACTTTTGGTTTTACTAAAATAAAATAATAATAGAGCAAATAATTTATTTAAGGGTAGGAGGTGTACTATGAGTACAGTTGTACAAAACATTTCACATGCTGCACAGCGTCAGGCTTTTAGTATTCTTATCGACAGATTTCTTAAACATTTAGATAAGACAGAAGACAGAACAGAGACATATTTAAAACTGGTAGATCAGGCCGAAAGATTTTGGGGAAATAATGCAGATAAAAAGGCTATGGATAAGGTCAGAGCCGCTTTTAAAGATCCTGATAACAGATGGGTAAAATTTATAAACAGGGTAATAGATGAATCAGATCCTCATGTAGCAAAAATGATGATGCTGAATCTTGGATATGAAGCTTTTTTCCGCGGAACAAAAATGATAAGACAAAACAGGGAAAAATATGGATGTAATATTCCATGGCTTATATTGTTTGACCCTACATCAGCATGCAATATGCACTGCGCAGGATGCTGGTCAGGAACTTATGGACCAAAGAAT
>JAILEJ010000453.1 GCA_024688095.1 Butyrivibrio sp. | reverse complement strand
ATTTTTGTTCCTTCAAGATTATCCATGCTGCACCCGGTTAGTACCATCATACACACAAGGATAATAACCAACATTTTTTTCATATATTCCCTTAAATATTCTTTAATATACTTCTAGCTACGCTAAGTCCGTTCGCACTGGCCTGCTGAAGCCCTCTGGTCACTCCTGCCCCGTCACCAATTGCGCGAAGGCCTTTTACACTGGTTTCAAAATCATCATTTACAATAACTTTATTAGAATAAAACTTAACTTCAACTCCATAAAGAAGTGTCTCATCAGATGCAAGTCCTGGTGTAACCTTATCCAGAGCCTGTATCATCTCATCTATATCCACCATTATTCTATGAGGAAAGACAAGCGAAAGATCGCCAGGTACAGCATCCTTCAATGTAGGTATCAGATTGTTTCTGCAAAGTCTCTCTTCAGTTGTTCTTCTTCCTCTCTTAAAATCTCCATAGGTCTGAACAAGAATCTTGCCGCCGCAAAGCATATTTGATAATTCAGCTATCTTTTTACCATATTCAATAGGTGTCTTAAAAGGCTTTGTAAAATTCTTTGATACAAGCAACGCAAAATTGGTATTGGAAGTCTTAAACTCCTTGCCCTTATATGCATGTCCATTTACTACTGCAAGCCCATTTTCATAATATTCAGTGGCAACTTCTCCTGATGGATTAGTACAGAAGGTTCTTACTTTATCATCAAATGTAGGCGTGTGATAAATAAGCTTTGCCTCATACAGATTCTCATTAAGAAACTGCATTACTTCATCTCTGACTTCCACTCTGACACCAACATCAACAGTTCCAGGTTTTGTCTCGATTCCTATTTCCTCACACTTATCCTTAAACCAGTTAGCACCTTCACGTCCTACTGCAGCAACAACTTCCCTCGCAAAATAGGTATTTCCATCTGATGCCTTAACGCCTTTACATACGCCATCTTCAACGATAATATCTTCTACCATTGTATTAAATACAAGCTTTACACCTTTTTCTTCGAGATGCTTTTGTAACTTGCCATATATTTTATAGCCCTCTTCTGTTCCAAGATGCCTTATTGGACATTCAACAAGCTTTAGATTCGCATTTATAGCCTTTCTTCGGATCTCTCTTATCTCACTTTCCTTATCTATGCCATAAACATTCTTGTCAGCTCCAAACTTAAGGTATATACTGTCTGACTCGCCAATCAGCCTGGTTGCTGCATCATATCCAAGTATATCAGGTAGTGTTCCTCCAACATCAGGTGAAAGAGACAGCTTTCCATCAGAAAAAGCTCCTGCACCTGCAAAGCCTGTAGTTATTGAACATGGCTGACATCCAACACATTTCTTTGTAGTACGTTTTGGGCAATTTCTCTTTTCTATAGAACGTCCCTTTTCAATAATAGTTACTTTTATATCCGGATTTTTTTCCTTTAATTCATAGGCACAAAAAATACCACCAGGTCCTGCACCTATTATAACAACATCATTTTCAAACTCTGCCATAAACATTATCTCCTTACCAAAACAAAAAGAACGCAGGATTGATTTAAATCATTCCCTGCGTTCCAATTATACCACAAAGCCTTATGGAAAAAATATTACTTCTTATCAGTATGTTCCAAAAACACTCATCTTTTATCTTGTTGTGCTTCTGTACTGAACAGGTGTCATACCATATTTTTTCTTAAACAGTCTGTTAAAGTGTTCTACATTCTGATATCCTGCTGCCTCTGCAACCTTTTCAACCTTCATATTTCCATTCTTAAGAAGAGTACTTGCTTTCTTAAGTCTAATCTTCTTAACATTTTCTCCGAATGTTGCACCGGATTTTTCTTTAATATACTTTGAAAGATATGGCTTTGAAAGGTAAAACTGCTGTGAAAGATCATCAAGTGTTACTGTAAGATAATTTTCCTGAATATAATTGATGATCTGATTTATTCTCTCATCCTTGCTATCTGTAATCTCTTTTACAGAATCAATCTGATTAACTGCAATTACAAGTGCGTTAATTGATGACTTAATAATATCTTCATCAATACCTACGCCCCAGAACTTCTTGCCGTTGCATGTAATACCAACATATGTGCAAGCCTTTGATGAAGAGCCTCTTGAAAGAGCATGCTCTTCATAGGTTGAAAGTTCATAACTTACGCCAAAGTACTGCTTAATCGCATTACTTACAGCATCAAGACGTCCATTACCATTTGCCTCTATAACATGGTCTTTTCCAGCATGAGAAATTGTAACTTCTGCAAGAATACCATCTACCTGCTTGAAGTGGCATTCTGAAATCTGGAATACACCATCATTGTGAACATATTTATCTTCAAATATCTGATAAATTCTTGATGGTGAAAGTTCTGCATGCTCTCTGTCAGAAATATCTTTAATTGTGTAGCTGACATCTGACTGCATATCCTTTGGTACCATCATTCCATAATTGGTCTTAAGGATAAAGCTTACGCCGCCCTTACCTGACTGGCTGTTGATTCTGATAACATCACCATCATATTCTCTTCCAATATCCTTAGGATCAATTGGAAGATATGGCACTGACCATTTTCCGCCATCTTTTCCTGCATCTCTCCAGGAGAATCCCTTTGAAATTGCATCCTGATGTGATCCGGAAAAAGCTGTAAATACAAGCTGTCCAGCATATGGCTGACGCTCAAAAATACGCATTCTTGTAAGTCTCTCATAAGCCTCTGCTGTCTGCATAAGATTGCTGAAATCAAGCTTAGGATCTACACCATGTGAATACATATTAAGTGCAAGTGTAACTATATCAACGTTTCCTGTTCTCTCACCATTACCAAAAAGTGTTCCTTCAACTCTGTCTGCACCTGCAAGTACACCAAGTTCAGCATCAGAAATACCACATCCTCTGTCATTGTGTGGATGAATTGAAAGAGTAACAGCATCACGATACTTCATGTTTTTGCTAAGATATTCAACCTGAGTAGCAAATACGTGAGGCATAGCAATCTGAACAGTTGTTGGAATATTTATAACAACCTTGTTTTCCTTTGTTGGCTTCCATACATCAAGAACTGCATTGCAAACTTCAAGTGCATAATCAACTTCTGTTCCAGGAAAACTTTCCGGTGAATATTCAAATGAGAAATTACCTGATGTCTCTTTTGCAAGCTTATCAAGAAGCTTAGCACCTTCAACAGCAATTTTCTTAATCTCTTCCTTATCCTTTTTAAATACCTGTTCTCTCTGAGCAACCGAAGTAGAATTGTAAAGATGAATAATTGCATGAGGTGCGCCCTGAACAGCTTCAAATGTCTTCTTAATAATATGCTCTCTTGCCTGAGTAAGTACCTGAACTGTAACATCATCAGGAATCATATTCTTCTCTATAAGAGTACGGGCAAATTCAAACTCTGTTTCTGAAGCAGCAGGAAATCCAATTTCAATTTCCTTAAATCCAATATTTACAAGCATTGTGAAGAATTCAAGCTTCTCATCAAGACTCATTGGCTCTATAAGTGCCTGATTACCATCTCTTAAATCTACACTGCACCAGATTGGAGGATGATCAAGATACTCCTTCTGAACCCAGTCAAATGTACATTTTGGTGGCATAAAATATTGTCTCTGATATTTCTCGTAATTCTTCATAGCTTAGCTCCTCTCCAAATTCATGTCATATATTGTAGATTATTGATTTTCATCTAAAAATCAATAATCTATGAATTCTTGTGTACAAAAATAAAAATGTGCCCAAGAATCTGCAAGTATTCTCTGATATTAAAAAACATCAAGCAATTAAAATCAATCATTTTGATATTTATTATCTTAACAGATTTATCAAATTAGTACAGTGGTAATTTTAATCATTTTTATTGATTTATTTTAA
>JAILEJ010000187.1 GCA_024688095.1 Butyrivibrio sp. | reverse complement strand
CTTCCAAACTTACTTACGATGGATGTTGTTTCGGAAACAGCAATTTCTTTTGCCCTGCCAGGAATAAAAAAGATGCAAATGCAGAGCATCAAAAAAGCCATAATGCTATATGGAAGCATTAACAATAAAAAGACAGAAAGGATGATCCCTGTTAAGCCATACATAAAAAGGTTTTGAGGATTGCCAATAGGTGTCAACATACATCCAAGATTTGCTGCGATGGTTTGTAGCACTATTACTGGAATCAGCATGTCATGTCTTCCGCATCTTGCAAGCATCATTATGGCGAACGGTACAAATGTAATGAGTGCCACATCGTTGGTGATGAGCATGCTTCCAAAAAAGCATATGAATATTAACATTGCGGCTAATTGCCAGCTCTTTTTCACCCTTGTCAAAAGAGAATTTGCAATCCATTCAAATACAGAATTCTCTTTAAATCCTTGAATGATAACCATTAATCCCCAAAGAATTCCAAGTGATTTGAAGTCAATATAATCTATATATTTTTTGTCCGGTAGTACAAAAAAAGAAGAGATGATTGCCAGAAGCCAGGCAATACACATAACTGTATCAAGTTTTTTGACAGTATTTTTTGTTTTCATATGATGTTCCTATTAGTAAGATTTAAGTTTTATGAGATGCATATATAAGTGATAATTTTTACTTTTCTTGTTGTAGCTATCAGTGATAATTTTTACTTTTCTTGTTGTAGCTATCAGTGATAATTCTTGCTTTTGTCTGTTGTATTTATTAGTGATAATTCATGCTTTTGTCTATTGTATTTATTAGTGATAATTTATGTTTTCGTATGTTGCACTTATTAGTGATAATTTATTTTTTATCTGTTGCACCAATATCAGAGATATTACATTTTTAATAAAGCAGTCATATTTTAGCACTGATGATGAATATCAACAATAAGTATATGGGAGTGGGAAATTGATTTGTGCACGAGAAATTTTTGTAGGTAAATCATAATACTTATATGCACATTTTTATTGGAACCGGATACGCCAAGATTTTGCCAGCCGCTATTTTTTATTTTTATATTGTTGTATATACAGCGCAGGGTTAAATTGGGAAAGTGGTAGGCGGTTCATGTGATTGAACTTTTTAATACAAGATTGTTTTTTTGTGACCTGATAGGTTTATTCAAGTAGAAAAAGTCATAATAGAAGCATGGAAAAATTGATTTTATGACTTATTAGAGGGCTTAAGTGCCTAATAAGTCATAAAATCATTGGGAAACCAGTTCTTGTAATTAATAATTATGACCTGTTAAGCTGTTTCACAGCTTCTAGAGTCATAAAATTATAAATCAACACTTTCTAATTATGACTTGAGAAAGCGAGATAGTGTTAAAAAAGTCATAAAACCAAGAATTGAAATTTGTAAGGAAAGGAAAAATATGACTTAATAAGCAATCCTACAGCTTTTAGAGTCATAAAATTATACATCAACACTTTCTAATTATGACTTGAGAAAGCCAGATAGTGTTAAAAAAGTCATAAAACCAAGAATTGAAATTTGTAAGGAAAGGAAAATATGACTTAATAAGCAATAATGCTGCTTCTAGAGTCATAAAGTTATACATCAACGCTTTCTAATTATGACTTGAGAAAGCCAGATAGTGTTAAAAAAGTCATAAATCCTGAAAACAATAATATAATTTTTTCTATGTAACTATTTTCTGGAAAATCATATTACAATATATATACAAGAAATCCACGTTTGCCTAATAAAGCAGTGGAACGTGGGAGTATGTAATAAATAATAAGGAGCAAGATAACAAATGGTAAAAAATATAGTTCGAGATCCACTATTTCTTCAGCAGAAATCAGAACCAGCAACAGAAGCAGACAAGCAGGTAATAGTGGATCTTATGGATACATTAAAAGCAAATAGTGACAGATGTGTGGGTATGGCAGCAAATATGATTGGCGTAAAGAAGCAGATTATTGTAGTGGCTGCAGGACCTTTCATCTTTCCTATGGTAAATCCAGTTATAACAAAAAAGTCAGGAAAATATGAGACTGAAGAAAGTTGCCTGTCATTGGATGGAGTAAGACCATGTACCAGATATAAAGAAATTGAGGTCGACTATCTGGACCAGAATTTCAAGCCTCAGCATGGAAAGTATAGTGATTTCACAGCACAGATAATTCAACATGAGATTCAACATTTTAGCGGAGAGCTGATTTAAAAATTAGGATCTGCAATGTAGTTAAATTCAATCGATTTTTAAGGAAAGCAATTGAGAAGAGCAAAATAGCAAAGGAACTAGCCGATATTATTTGAATATATTAGGCTGACATTTTTAAGGGGACACTTCCGGATTTGTACTTATCTTGTAAGAAAGAAATGGTATAAATTGTAGGAGGTGTCCTTATGTTTTTTATGAAGAAGAGCTAAAAGTTGCTAAAGAGCTTGCCTGGAAAATACTTTACAGATGTAATTAAATTAGTTTACAGGAAGAAACTTAATAGAATCAAGGGAAAGGATGTAAGATTGATTGGGGCCGGAGATTAATCTTCCAAAAGTCTTTCGAAAAAATTAAAGAATAAATGTGACACAATCACATTGTGTAAAACAGAAAAAGGTATATAATACAAAACGATATAAATAAAAGATGAAAAATTTAATGGTGCAACTTAGCATTGTAAAGCACATGACATAATGTATTTACATAAAGACATACATAATCTAGTTGCATAATTTAAATCAAAAAGTACAGAGCAAAAAAGACAGAGCAAATAACAAAACAGGCATCTGATGCATTAAATACCCATTCACTCCATCAGCAAAACGGAGGTAATAGCATATGGCAAGAGTACTGAATTTAATTATTGTTATTTTAGAAATTATCGGTTTTTCGAAGAGCCTTAAATGGCATGGATTAAAGAAAAGCTTTGTATATTACACACAGATTTCAAATTTCATAACCTTCATTTCATCCATACTACTTGTGGTGTTTGG
>JAILEJ010000179.1 GCA_024688095.1 Butyrivibrio sp. | reverse complement strand
ATTTTTGGAATGGTGGCACTGGTTATACCGGGGCTATATAAGGCATCTTCAGTAGGTATTTGGCTGATCTGCTTTATTGTATTTGGAAGCTTTTTTATTCGTGAAATGGGATATCTCATCTCATTAGTTAAGGAGGGAAAGACCTATGGTTTTGTCGATTGACCGTTTGACAAAGACATTTGGTAGCAAAATTGCTGTTGATCATCTGAATACCGAAATGCAGCCTGGAGTATATGGATTATTGGGGGCAAATGGAGCAGGAAAAACTACATTAATGAGGATGATCTGCGGAATATTGGAACCTACGAGCGGAGAAGTCCTGCTGGATGGACAGAATATTTTTGAAATGGGAGCAGATTACCGTGATCTATTGGGGTATCTCCCCCAGGCTTTTGGATACTATCCTAATTATTCAGCAACTGATTACCTGTATTATATTGCCGCATTAAAAGGAATTCCGAAAATAAGTGCAAAAGCCAAAATCAAGAAGCTATTGAAGATAGTAGGACTTTTGGATGTGTCTAATAAAAAGATTCGTACTTATTCGGGTGGAATGAAGCAGAGACTTGGAATTGCCCAGGCTCTTCTAAATGATCCCGCAATTCTTATACTGGATGAGCCTACTGCCGGGCTGGATCCAAAAGAAAGAGTCAGATTCCGGAATCTGCTGTCATCTCTGGCTGAAGACCGTATTGTGCTTTTGTCCACTCATATAGTTTCTGATGTTGAATCGATAGCTGACTGGGTGTTTGTAATGAAGCAGGGAAGAATTATCGCTCAGGGTTGCATAAGAGATCTTGTGGAGGACGTACAGGGTCATGTCTTTGAAATGGCTGTAAAACCTTCGGATGTGGGCAGGTGGGAAACTGCGACAACTGTGGCTAACTTAAGGAGAGAAGATAACAGGACTATCTTGAGGATAATCAGTGAAGATATGCCTTCAGATAAGGCTGTTCCGGTCCCGGCTACTCTGGAAGATTTGTATTTATACCATTTCCCAACGGAAAGGAGTGAGTGAAAATGGAACTTTTCCTGGCAGAACACAAGAAGCTGTGGAGCAGAAAAAATGTTAGGGTAAGCGTGTTTATATGCTTTGTCTATATGGTTGTCTTCGCAGGAATACTCCAGTTTCAATGGTTTACCTTTGGAAGCAGAAATGATTTCACAAGTGTCTTTGGTAACAATTTCGATGGCTATGATGTAATAAGGGAGCGACAGGGATACTCAGAAAAGTATGGGCATCTTCTAACGGATGATACGCTTGCAGAGATGGTATCCGACTATCAGTATGCAAATGAGTATGGAACAGTTTCAGATACAAGAAAAATGGACTGGAGCGTAATATCGACCTGGCTGGAAACTCTTTATCCTGAACAGAAAAAACCTTCTTTATATAAGTATGCAAGTCAATTGATGCTTGACTACGTGGATACAGAGAAACTTACAGATATATATGGACGTAGGCAGGAAGCTATTGAAACATTTATGGAAGCATCCGGAATTACCGGGGAAAAAAGAAGATATCTTCTGTCCTTAAATGATAAGGTTAAGATACCGTTTTCATATGTGTGGACAGAAGGATGGAGGACAGTCCTTGGTGATTCTCTTCCCGAATATGGGCTGATGATTGCAATTGTCCTTATGATCAGCCTTGCGCCTTTGTTTTCCGGAGAGTGGCGTGACAGGACAGGTGACATGATCCTAACCATGAAACATGGCTGGGAAAAGGATGCGGTTGCGAAGTTTTTTGTAGGATTTGTATTTACACTTGAAATATTCCTGCTTATCGCCATACCAAGTATCATCGTACAGATAACCTACATGGGGATATCCGGATGGGATGAACCGATACAGTGTATAAAAATGATAGCCATAGCCCCTATGAATATGATGCAGGCTGAAATATATGAATATATACATGCTCTTAGCGGGGCTCTTGGCTTTGCGGGAATCATGATGCTGATCTCGGCATCATCAAAGAATGAGCTGTTATCACTTGTTGGCGGCTTTGCATTTCTGTTTGGTCCTTTGATGATCTCCGAGTATCTGCCATATACAATACAGCTCTTGATAAGTCTTCTACCAATAGCTGGAAGTGCATCTGATATTTTCAGGATGGACACACTTAATATCTTTGGAAAAATAGTATGGATGCCATATGCTGAACTGCTGACACCAATTATTAT
>JAILEJ010000410.1 GCA_024688095.1 Butyrivibrio sp. | reverse complement strand
GTTATTGCTGAATATACAGGGCACAAGGTTGTATTTGAGCTTCCTGATGAAAAAGAAAGAGCCGGATATTCAACAGCCACAAAGGCAATTCTTGATGGAACAAAGTTAAAGGCTCTTGGATGGACTCCTTTGTATAATATGGGAGACGGTCTTGAAAGAACTATAGATATTTTAAAACAGCTCGGTTAAGGGGCTTATAATAGTTTCGCGACTATATGGAATTGATATAGGGAGAAAGAAGTATAAAGTGAAAAAATTAATTACTAAATGGATAAATAGATTTCAAAAATATAAGTTTTTATTTTCAGAGCTTGTAAAAAGGGACTTTAAACAGAAGTATAAGAGAACATCGCTTGGTATGGTCTGGAGTGTAATATCACCGCTTTTGACTTTGTTTGTAATGAAGATAGTATTTACAGAGTTTTTCGGAAGGGATTATCCTCATTATACAACATACCTTTTTAGTGGAACTCTTGTAATGGCTTTTTATAAAGAGGCAACCAAAAATGGAATGAGTTCTCTTGTTAGTAACAGGAAGATTATTGATAAAATAAATGTTCCGAAATATATTTTTCTCTTATCCAAAAATGTATCAGCACTGGTTAATTTCCTAATAACACTGATAGTATATTTCCTGTTCTGCATTCTGGATAAAATAAGTTTTGGACCACATATGCTTATGCTTTTGTATCCAATAATAATGCTTACGATTATGAATATCGGTATAGGTATGATTCTTTCAGCATTATTCGTATTTTTCCAGGATATGAAGTATTTATATGATGTATTTTTGACGCTTTTAACATATCTTTCAGCTATATTCTATAGAGTAGATGACAGATTCAGTGAGTCTGTTCAGAATCTGTTTTTGTTGAATCCAGTATATGTCAATATTAAGTATTTTAGAACAATAGTTATAGATAGAATGATTCCGTCGGCATCTTACCATTTATTGATGGCATTCTATGCTTTTTTCTTCCTTGCAATTGGAAGCTTTATGTATAAGAAGTACAATAAGGAATTTATTTATTACTTATAAAAGCCATGGATTATTTATTTTAATCGGAAAATCAATGATCGTGTTGGACTAGGTTCAAAAGTCATATATTAAGTATAGGAATGGATTGATATGAGTAAACCGGTAGTAGAATGTAAAGATGTAAGTATAAGATATAAAACAGGAAATCTTAAGTCAGTTGGACTTAAGGATTTTGTTTTAAGAAAAATGACAGGAAGATATAATGTTAAAGAGTTTTGGGCAGATAAGCATATAACCTTCGAAATAAATAAGGGCGATATGCTTGGTATCGTTGGTACAAATGGTGCTGGTAAAAGTACTCTTTTAAAAGCAGTTACAGGTATTCTTGCACCGGCTGAAGGTCATGTTAAGACAAGAGGAAATATTGCTGCTCTACTAGAGCTGTCCAGTGGTTTTGATGGAGATCTTACAGTTCGTGAAAATGCATATCTAAGAGGCGCAATGCTTGGTTATACCAGGGATTTCATGGATGAAAAATATAATGAGATAATTGCTTTTGCAGAACTTGAAAAGTTTCAGGATTATACCTTTAATCAGCTTTCAAGTGGTATGAAGAGTAGACTTGCGTTTGCAATTGCATGCCTTGTTAACCCTGAAATAATTATTCTTGATGAAGTACTTAGCGTAGGTGATGGTGCTTTCAGGAAAAAGAGTGCCAAGAAGATGCGAGAGATACTTGATGAAGGTATAACAGGTATTCTTGTTTCACATTCTATAACTCAGGTAAGAGAATTATGTAATAAGATTTTGTGGATAGATCATGGAAATCAGATAGCATTTAGTGATGATGCTGAGTATCTTTGTGATGCTTATGAGGAATTCCTTTATACTAAGAATCTTCCAAAATCAGAGAAAGATATAAAAGCACTTGCTGATGCTTATCAGCTAAGGCATGCAAAGGCTATGCGTGAAGAGACCAAAAAGGAAACAGAGAGATTTCTCAAGATATTGGAAGAGGGAGATGCAGAACCAGCAGTTGAAGCTGCACTTACTATTCTTAGAAAAAACAGGCCTGAAGCACTTAAGGCTAATTATAGAAAAGTGTATTAAGAGAAAAAGGAAACGAATATGGGTTTAATTAAGAAAAATAAAGGCAATGAAAAAAAGACAATAAGTTTACAGTCTTTGAAGAGAAATTCAGGAAGACTTGCTACCAGAAAAGTGGCATTTCCTCTTATATTTGATCTTGCATCTACCAAGCCGATTGAAGAGAATAAAGTAATCTTTTTGGAACTTAGACTTCCTGCATTATCTAATTCTTTTCAGGAATTATATGATGAACTTACAAGAAATTATGATTTGAATATTCATTGCCATTTTTTTCGTATCGGTTTTGTAACAAAGGATGAGCAGTATAAACGTTTTAAAGAGTTTATTGAGGACGCAGCAACTGCAAAGTATCTTATATATGCCGAAGGCAGTGATGTTCATGCATGTATAAAGAAGAGAAAAGGCCAGCATATCATGAACACCTGGCATGCTGCAGGTGCTTTTAAGAGATTCGGACTTAGTACAGCAGATAAACTTTTTGGAGATTCTTATGAAGAGGCAAAGTGCTTCCCATCTCATGGTGATTATGATATGGTTACCGTTTCATCTCCCGAAGTTGTATGGGCTTACGCTGAGGCTATGGACAAAAAAGATAATCCTGAATGTATAAAGCCTATTGGACTATCACGTACTGATGTTTTCTACAGACAGGAGACAATAGACAGTGCTTATGAGCATTTGTATGACATTATGCCTCAGGCAAGAGGGAAAAAAGTTATTTCCTATGCGCCAACCTTTAGAGGAAGATCAGCCCAGGCTCTTACTCCAGATATGTTGGATGTTGGAAAGTTTTATGATGAACTTAAGGATGATTATGTACTTATATTTAAGCATCATCCAATTGTTCATAACAGACCTCAGATACCAGCACAGTATTCTGATTTCTGTGTTGATTTTACGGATTTTCTTACAATTGAGGAGCTTATCTGTGTTACAGATATAATGATTGCTGATTATTCATCTACTATATTTGAATATTCAATATTTGAAAAGCCTATGGTATTTTTTGCCTATGACTTGTACAACTATTTTGACTGGAGAGGCTTTTATTATAATTATGATGAGCTTACACCTGGTCCAGTATGTTTTACTAATAAAGAAGTTATTGATTATATAAAGCACGTTGATGAGCGTTTTGATAAAGCTGAGGTTCATGCCTTTAGAGAGCGTTTTATGAGTTCTTGTGATGGACATGCTACAGAGCGCATTATGAAGGAGTTTTTTGAGCCTTCAATCGAGAATTATCGAAGAAAGAATTCTTTAACAGGAGTTTACCATTCATATCCTGATTGGATTGAAACTTTTGGTGAAAAAAAGGCTACTCTTGAAAAGAGAATAAAGATTAGAAATGAGATTGCTCCATCATATAAAAAAGAATGTGCTCAGGGTATTAAAAATGGTTCAGTAGTCCTTATTGCAGACTATCTTGTAGGAAATGGAGTTTTTAGTTCTGTTAGAAAAGAACTACAGAATAATAAAAACTTTGAATTGCATGAAAAGCTGGTATTTGATGAAAATGATAAGGCTGGTCTTCAGAGCAATGCCAAGATACTTGCATCTGCACAGTACATAATAGTCGCAGGTGAGCCTTATATTCTCAGAATGATAGATGTAAGACCAGAGACAAAGATTATTCAGATATGTCCTGAAGTCTTACCAATAAGACCACGATGGAATAATGACCCGGCTGTTCAGGCAGGTGTTAATTATGAAGACAAAAAAGAATTTCCTATTCATTCAAAATATGATGTAGTAATGGCAGTTACTTCAGGGGATGATGAACTTTATACAAAAAATTATCCTTTAAAAGAGAATGGAACTGTGTGGCATATGGGAAATGTCTGCATGGATGTATTTAAGAACGAAGAATTTATGAATGCTTCCAAGAAGATGCTTGAGGAGAAGTACCCTGTTACTAAAGGTAAAAAAGTAATTCTTTTGCTTAACATTATTAGAGATGGAATTGGTGCACATATTGAAAGGCTCTTATTGCAGATGCATGAAGAGTTTGCAAGAGATTATGTTGTTCTTGTCAAGGCTGATGAGAGTAATAAGCCAATAAGCTTCCCGGATTATCTGCAGGGATTTGCACTTTCTGTAAATATGTCACCATCACAGTGTATTGCTGCGGCTGATATTGTTGTGGGCGATTATGGAAGTGATATATACGGAGCAGTTGTTGCAGGTAAGGAATTTTACAGATGGATGCCTGATAAGGGAACTTATGTTAAATCACAGGATTGGAATATGGATATTCTGGGTATTTTCCCTGAAAGTATATGTGAGTCCAATGATGAGCTGATCAATAAGCTCATGGAAACAAAGAATATGAGTTCTGAAGAAGTTCTTAAGAAGCAGAACGATTTGTATGAAGGATTTAAGGAGAAATATTTGAATGGTTGCGACGGCCTTGTTTCAAAGAGATTAGTTGAGAGAATTGCTAAATGAGTGTATTCATGATGATAGTGTCCTTTTTGATAATGGCAGGAATAGCATCTGCTGCTACCAAATTGACTAAGTGTGTTATGGCGGAAGGCTTCGTGTTTTCTGCAATGACTATAACTTTCATTATGTGGGTGACAGGAATTCTATCCTGCTTTAATGTGGGAATATATATAGTTGTAGCCTTGGGAGTTATAGGATATGCTGTTAGTTTTTATCACAGTAACGATTATAAGAAATATATAGAACCGGCGTTTGTGGTACTGTTTGCAATATTTGTAGGAAGTCTGGTCTTATATCACAATGATTTTATACAGCATATTGACGAATTGCATCAATGGGCGCTTGTTGTAAAACATATGCTATACACAGGTACTATGCCGGGTGCTCTTGAATATGCGGGAGATGCCCATCAGCTTATAGGGACAAGTTTGTTTATCCTGTTTTTCCAAAAAATGGGAGGCTATAATGAAGGACATATGTATGTAGCATCGGCTTTCCTTTGTTTTATAGGTTTTTTGCTTCCATTTGGTAGAATAAAAAAAGAAAAGGCACATAAAATTGTTCTCTATGTAATCTTTTTATATTTATCTATTTATCCACTTTATAGATATGGTTTTAAGAGCCTTTATGTAGACCTTGCTCCGATGGCATGGACTGCTGGTATCAGCCTTTTCTGGATATTAAGAGATAAAGAAAAAAGAATAGTCAATACATTTTTACTGATTGGCAGTATGGTAATGATTTATAGCTTTAAGTTATATGTTGGAGCCATGCTGGATATGTTCGTATTACTGATAGTAATATGTGACCTTTTTTGTGAGAGATATTCAAAACTTGAAGAAGACTCCAGGAAGAAATGGAAAAAAGGTTTGGTGATATTTATCAGTGCAGGAGTGGTGGTATTTATTGGCGCCGTAATGTTTCTGATAAACTATCAGATTACAAATAACAGAATTAGTACAGAGCAGTTATCTGTAATAACAAGTGCTTATATAACAAGTTTTTTTACAAGCGTAATAAATTCAAGGTCACTATATCATATCAGACCTGCAGTTATTATTTTGATGATTGCATTAGTATTATTTGTTCAGCATAAAGTTTCAGATAAAAGTAATGTTTTTTATAACAGAATGATTGCTTTAAGTATGGGGCTTTTTGCTTTTGCCTTTTTGGTTGTTTTATGGCTTGCATATCTGTTTGTGTTTAATGCATTCGAGAGTTCACAGGCTTTTGGTTCGCAAAGATACTTTTCCATAATGCTGACGATGTTGTTTATGTTTGCAGTGTCAAGATTGATTCTATCGAGGGATGATGTTTTAATATCGATAAAAGGACTTAAAAGAAAATATACAGTTCAAACAATATTTATGTTTGTCTCTATTGCTGTTTTTTTGGTTGGAGTAAATAAGAAATTTATTGCGGATTCTTCTACATTTTGTACATCAAGTATTAGCAGTTATGGAGTTATAAAAAAAGCACAAAAGCATATAGCTAAAGTTCAGGATATATTAATGCCTGAGGATAAAGTGTTTATGGTTCACCAGGGCGCAGATCTTGAGACTCTTAATAATAAAGCACAGTATCCTCAGAATATGGCATTGTATTATTTTGGATGGCAGGTTAATAATTGCCTATATCAGCCATGGAAATTTACACCTAAGGGAAGTTATGTGGCTATTACAGAAACAGATTTATTTACAATAGAGAATTTGCCACAGTTTCTTACCGAGGGAGGCTACACATATTTTTGGGTGTTTAAGTCAGATGAGTATTTAGAAGATCAGCTTCCAAAGGTTATGGATATAGAGGGCGGAAAAGTTATTAATTCTTCGCTTTATAAAATTGAGTACGTAAATGGTGTTGCTGTCGGACTTAAGTATGTTGTAAAGCTGTAAATTTATTTGAATATAGAGTTTTTAATGTGTTTTTAACACTTTGGTTTTAAAATTATTTTTTCTTTGTAATAAAAGATTGGAGGAAATATGTCAACATTATATTTACATATAGGTATGCCAAAAACAGGAACAACTTCTTTGCAGCATTTCCTGACAGATAACAGGTATAGATTAAGAAGGCAGGATTTAGAAGTTCCACAGTTTGGCCTTGATCAAAAGGGCGCTGGTCCAGGCAGAAATGCCCACTGGATGACAGCTTATTATGATGATGAAAAAAATTGTAATGACTGTTATACATTGTTGGGTAAAAGGCTTAAGAAATATGGTAGAGTAGTTATTACTGATGAAGGTATCTATAATGATTTATTTGATAAGCCTGACATGATTTCACGCCTAAAGAAAAAAACTGATGAATTTGGCGCAGACCTAAAGATAATAATGTATGTAAGAAGACAGGACAATTATATTTACTCTGCCTGGTCACAAAGAGCTAAAATGAGATATACGGAAACTCTGGATGATCTTCTTGGAAGAGAATCATATTACAAGAGAATGGATTATCTGGATATTCTCAATAGGATTAGTAATATTGTAGGCGATGAAAATATTATTGTAAGAGTTTATGAGAGTGGTAAATTTGAAGGAAATGGTAATTCTATTTTCTCAGATTTCTTAAAGATATTTAATATTGAATTTACAGATGAATTTGAGCTTCCTGAAAAAGAATTCAATACAAGTCTTCATGATGTTGTACTTGAAACAAAGAGAAGACTTAACGAGTATCCTGAATTCCGTGCTATGTGGAATTTCAATGACATATTAAGATATGCAGAACAGTGTGTAAAAGAAGAGGGGAAACTTAAGAACAGACCTTCTTTTTCTACTGAAAAGCGTCAGGAATTTATGAGCAGATTTGATGCTCAGAATGCTGAGATAGCAAAAAGATTTATGCATTATCCGGAGGGACAGCCACTATTTGATGAGCCTATAAAAGGTATAGATGGTGAATCAGATGAGTTTACAGAGGAAGAAATCTTTTATGTAATGACAAGAATAATTCTTGGACAGCAAATTAAATATAAGGAAGAATATGATCTTAAGCTTTATCATCAGCAGCATGATTATATGTTTAGATTAAAGCGTAAGATTGGAAACATTACGGCGAGATTTAAAAAGTAATTATATATAATTTGACTAGTTTAAGTGCTGATACGATAGAGTATTGTAAAACGATTTATGATAAATGGATTGATTAGTTTAAAATGTTGAGATGATAGATCATTTAAGAAAGTAATTTATGATAATTAGATCATAATATCAGGCAGTTATTGTTTGTAAGCGAGATTTTAAAAGTAAGGCAAACAGTAATTGTCTGATTTTTTTTGTGATTTTTGTTCACAATTATAAAAATTCGATAAAATAATCAATTTTTTTATGCTAGGAGGTTATAGTTTTGATATAATTTTGATGATTACCAATATTCTATAGAGGGGGTACGCATATGAAACAACATTTATTACGTAGACTCATTGCTGGCATATCTGTTGTATCCGTGGCATCAAGTATGATGGTAGGAACAACATCTGTTGGAGTATTTGCTGCAGAAGAAGAAGTAATTGCAGAGAATCTTAATGGAGAGAATACTGAGGAAATAGTATCGGAAACATTAGAGACAGAAGAAACTGGCGGTGAGGAAACAGATGAAGCTGTTACGGAAAGTTCCGCTACTGAAGCTGTATCTACAGAGACTACAGAAGAGGAATCTACAGAAGAAACAACTGAGTCTGTAGAAGAGACAGCAACAGAGGAGACAGCTGAAACTACAGAAGAGACATCAGAAGAAGTGGAAGAAACTTCTACAGAAGAAACAACTGAGTCTGTTGAAGATACAGACGCGGAGAAAACAGCTGAAACTACAGAAGAGACATCAGAAGCTACAGAGGAAGCATCTACAGAAGAGACATCAGAAGCTACAGAAGAAGCATCTACAGAAGAGACATCAGAAGCTACAGAAGAAACATCTACAGAAGAGGCGGATGCAGCTACAGAAGGAAGCTCAACAGAGGCAGATGCTGCTACAGAAGAAACAACTACTACAGAAGCTGCTACTCAGACAGATGCCGATACAGAAGCTGAAGTAGAAGTTAAATATGCACCTTTGGAATATTCAGAGCAGTCAGGAGACTATATAGTTTCTGTATCTGTTGAGGATGGAATTCTTCCAGAGGGTACTACAGTTAAGATAGTTCCGGTAGATCAGCTTGATGGTGTAAACGTTGAGGATCTTATTAAGAATTATCCTGAATTTGAAAATGGAATTGCAAAGATTGTATCTTTTGACATTTCATTCTGGAATAATGAAACAGAAATTGAACCTGCAAATGGTAGCGTAGCTGTTAACTTCCAATTGGCAGATGATTTTGTTGAAGCTGCAGATGAAGCTGCACGCAACACTGTTGATGAAGATATAACAGTTGAGGAAACTGATAAGGTTACAGGCGTAACTCTTGCAAGTGCAATTGGTGGAAATACAGGAGATGTTATTAAAGTATTCCATATTGATGATAATGCTAATGTTGAAGAAGTTGAGAGTACATTAACAGACGGAAATGTTGTATCTGTTTCAGCAGATAGCTTTTCTATTTATTCAATCATAGTTATTGATCCTGTAGTTTTAAGTGCTGTATCAGGATCAGATTATGATTTTACAAATTATGTTGATGCAACTGAGATTACCATTGATTCATCTACAGTTGGAGCAATTTATAACGGAAATACAAGTAATGAATATGCTGCAAGACTTTTGAAGGCTGCGCTTGGATTTGCTATTGAGACAAATGATAACTCATGCCTTCCAAATGTTGAGAAGATTACAATTGGTGAGCCATATATTACTGACGGTATTTCAACAACAAGTACATGTACTGGATTTGGAATTTACAGTAATAAGACATTGGATCTTAATGGTTCAACATTAAAACTTACTGATACAAATAACCTTATCCGTTCAGGTAATCCTGATGATGTAACTACGGCGGGAACATACTCATATGAAAATATTACTATAAAGAATGGAACACTTGATGGTGGTAAATACAGCGTAGGTCTTACAAGATTTGCGAGAGTAAATGGTCTTACTCTTGAAAATCTTACATTCACGAATTTCACAGAGCATGCTGCAGAAATAGCTGGTGTAAAGAATTGTACAATAACAAATTGTAAGTTTGAAAATCCATATTATTCATCAACTCCTACAGGAGGAAACGAAGCACTTGCATTTGATATGACATCAAATGATAAGAACTTTAAGGGATATGCTCCTGCAGATTACCTTCCAGTATCTAATGTAACAATAAGTAATTGCTCATTTACAGGTTCATACAGAGGTCTGGGATCTCACCATTATAAGGATAATGTATTTAATACAAATATAACTGTTGATTCCTGTACTTTCACTAATATTACTGATACTGCAGTTATGGGTGTAGGTTGGAAAAATAGTACTATAAAGAATTCTACATTTAATTCTGTAAATATGGGTGTTGACTTTAAGCAGCCAGTTAACCAGATAGTTGGAAGCAGCTTTACAGAATATAGTAATGCAAATTGTACAGTTACAGGATGTAGTTTTACAATTGTTGATAAAGCTAATAAGGTTGCAGATGCAGTAAGACTTGGTGGATTTGATAATACAGATGGTACTAATTCAAGTCTTAGTAAGAAGATTTATTATGTTGGTGGTTATACTATCAGTGATAATAAAGTAAGTGGCTCGCCTGATGATGGATTCACATTCCAGTATGCAACAAATTCAACAGCATCTGGAAATACTGTAGATTCAAGTACCGGAAATGGAATGCAGCTCGTATATACTGAGAATTGTACATTCTCATCAAATATAATAGGCGAATGTGCAGAAAATAATATCTATGTTAAAGGTGGTACTGATAATACAGTTTCAGATAATACAGTCAGCAACGCTAAAAAGAACGGTATTCATATGAATAATGCGGCTGCTAATGTAACAGTTACAGGTAATACTGTTAATTCTTCTAAGAAGAATGGTATAGCAGTTATTGATAAGTGCACAGGAGTTATTATCAATAATAATAGTGTTAATAACGTAGGAAATTATGGACTTCATGTATCTGTAAAGGGAACAGTTGTAAATGAAATGTATTGTAATACTATTACTAAAGCTAAGAAGTGTGGTATTATGGTAAGCCAGAATGCTAGGGTTAAGAAGACAAAAGACAATGTGTTTGTAAAGCAGAAAAAGAAAAAACGTATTTCTGTTTCTAGCGGAGGAACAGCACTTTTCATCTTCCCAGGAGAAGTTTCTCTCAAGGCTGGTAAGAGTAAAGATATTACTCTCTATGGAACAACTACAAATCTTAAGGTTAAATCAAATAATAAGAAAGTCGCAACAGCAACAAAGTCTTCTATATCAGCTAAGAAGAAAGGCAAAGCAGTTATAACTATGAAAGCTAAAGGTGTAAAAGCACAGGTAACTGTAACAGTTAAATAAATTATTAATAGTATATGACGAAAAAATCAGTTCCAATAAATTTTGAGATATGACAAATAATAAAAAAGTAGTTCCAACAATGTTGGGACTACTTTTTTATGTGTAGTGTGTCAAGCGAAGTTGAAACACTCTTGTACACTTTAAAGATATAATATATTAATCCATATTCTTATTTACGGAACGGTTCAATAGCATCACCAAAGAATTCATTTATGATTCTTTCTGTTGCATGTCCATCACATCCACTCATAAATTTCATTTTAAATGCATTATTTTTTTCTACATCAAATGATTCAGGAAGCTTATTGATGTTGTCTATAAGTTCGGCAGTAGTTTTGCAGATAGG
>JAILEJ010000325.1 GCA_024688095.1 Butyrivibrio sp. | reverse complement strand
AGATCTCTACAGCATTGCATGGTACTAAATAGGTCATAAAATATGAGAACTTGAGGGCTGTGTAACATGAATTTATGACTCTATGAATGTAGATGTGGCAGTAAGAGTCATAATAAGTACAATCGATAGGGTAGGATTATGACTCTACAGTATTGCATGGTGCTAAATAGGTCATAAAATATGAGAACTTGAGGGCTGTGTAACATGAAATTATGACTCTCTGAATGTAGATGTGGCGGCGAGAGTCATAATAAGTGTAATCAGCAAGTAAGGATTATGACTCTTCAGCGTTGCAAGGTGCTAAATAGGTCATAAAATATGAGAACTTGAGGGCTGTGTAACATGAAATTATGACTCTATGAATGTAGATGTGGCGGCGAGAGTCATAATAAGTGCAATCGGCAAGTAAGGATTATGACACTTCAACAGGAAATAAATATATGGCGTTCGAATATCGTATTTATCAGGCGCTTGATTATAAATAAGTCAAAATAAAAGTTCTGTCAAGAGTGCATAGCACCGCGAAGCGGCATGCTCTTGACAGAACTTTTTCTTTGACTTTAATCTCTATAGCGCCTGATAAATAAAGCGTGAACGTGTTCTGAACACATTTAAATATTTAAATTCACATTCATAAAATATTGAATTTCACCGCCTGATTTGAGAATTAAATAGGTTTTAAATTCTCCAAGATTAAAAATTAAAGAAGGGAATAGCGTAGATATGTCATATATAATTTTTCAAGAACAGAAACAGAAAAAGGGAATGGAAAGAATAGAGTGAAGTTAATTCCTGATATCATGGAAGTAGAAAAGGATTAAGAGCAAAGTAGTTATTTATATTTTGGGTGAAATTAAGTAAAATAGAAAATATAAATTTCAATATAGGAGGGAATTATTATGTGGGCTATATTTGCAATTTTATCTGCTGTTTTTGCAGCACTTACATCGATACTTGCTAAGATTGGTATTGATGGTGTTAATTCGAATCTTGCTACCGCAATTCGTACTGTTGTTGTTCTTGTTATGTCCTGGGAAATGGTTTTCCTGACCAATACTCAGAAAGGCATAGGTTCTATAAGCCAAAAAAGCTGGTTGTTTTTAATATTATCAGGACTTGCTACAGGTGCTTCATGGTTATGTTATTATAAAGCTTTACAGATGGGGGAGGCATCTAAAGTTGTTCCGATTGATAAACTTAGCGTTGTAATTACTTTGGTTTTGGCTTTTGTATTTTTACATGAACAATTTACTGCAAAGTCTCTTGCAGGATGTGTGCTTATAGGAGCTGGCACTTTGCTTATGGTTTTATGATTTCTATCTGTTTCTAAAAGACGTTGAAAAAAATATGCCGTTATCTTTTTTCTGGGCAATTATCATACCACCATGGTTTTTAACTATCTTTTTGGCAATGGAAAGACCTATTCCATGTCCACCAGTTGAAGAGTTCCTTGAATTATCAGGTCGGTAAAAACGATTAAAAAGATTATTCAGGTCATAGTCTTCTGAAATATCAGCGGTATTATAAAAATCCATATTTATTTTTGAACCGTTTTGAGCAATTGATAGAATTATCTCACCATTTTCCTTTGTATATTTTATTGCGTTGTCCATAAGGATTGTGATGAGTTTTTCTATCATTTCTCTATTACCATTGAAAATTATATTTGGCTGAATATTGTTTTGCAATCTAATTCCTCTTGATAATGTTGATTCTGAATAAGAGGGCAGTATGTTAAGAGCGGTTTCTGATAAATTAAATGACTCAAAAACATACTCATCATCTATTTCATCTGATTTTGCTAAGGTAAGAAGATCATCTATTAAACTACTCATATGCTTTGATTGCGAAATAATGTTGGATAGCCAATTATTTTCTCCATTTTTTATTGAAAGAACTTATGCATTTGCAGAAATTATTGCAAGAGGTGTTTTTAATTCATGGCTTGCATCTGTTATGAATTGGCGCTGTAGCTTAGAGTTTTCTTCAAATGGTCGTATTATTTTCTTGGATACTTTTGCAAATATTACAGTTACCCAGAAAGCTATAATAACAAGAACTCCACCAAGTATTTCTGTTACCATTAACTTTGTCTGTTCATATTGAGCACAGTCGAGGAGCGTGATTAAATATTAATTATTTGAATAATTTTTATGAAAATAATAACCTTCAAAATATCCATATTCCTGGTCAATTGAATAGATTTTTTCTATGAGTTTTGGTAGCATAAGGGATTCTAAATCGGAAATGTTTTGGTTTATACAATTCATCTGTCCATTATTGTCAAAAGAAACAGAATAATATTTTATTGTTCTAAAATCTTCAACTGATAATCGAAAATCCATTGAATAGCCTGGAATAATTCCTTCAGCTTTATATTCTCCTGGAGTTGGAAGAATTCCATCGTATTGTTCGATTAGTGAAACAATATTTTTGGAGTGATTATCATAGTGCACAGTCAGTACGGCAACCACAATTCCAAAAACCATTAGAAAGATTCCTAAAGTTATAAACATAACTATTAGAATTAATTGTTTTCTCATTTTTTTGAATCTATTGTTGCCGGTGGTATTTATACTTGTATTCATTATTTCCTCATTAAAAAAATATTTTAAATTGTAATATTTTTGAATAGTAAAATTCCAAGTTCATATCAAATCATTTTTAATTTATATCCTTCAGTACCTTTTTCTATAGCCACATCTGCTTTTGTGTAGGCAAGCTTGGATGAAGACGTTAGAAGAGTTCTTAAAACAGCATGTATGGATATTAATACAACAAATAAATTTAAAAACTATTCTTACGGAATGAAAAAGCGTATAGGACTGGCTATGGCTTTATTAGGAAATCCTGGCATTCTTATTCTGGATGAACCATTTTATGGACTGGACATGGTTGAAAAACATTTAATGCGTGAAGTTATTACTGATATAGCAAAGACTATGAAATGTACAGTTATAATAACTACAAACATATTAGATGAGCTTGAAAATATTGCAACGCGTTATGGAATCCTCAGAAACGGAAAAATGATATATGAACTTAGTTCTAAACAATTTGATGATATATGTCCTGTATATGTAAGTCTTAAGGCTGCAAATATGAATTATGCATCGATGCTTACCAGGTCAAAATACAAAAGTGTTATGGAAAAAGATGGATATTTAAGAGTGTATGATAGTGACGTAAAACCAGAGGTTGTTGCTAAATTTCTATACGAAAAAAATGTTATGGTAAATGATTTATTCAGCTCAAAAATTAGTCTCGAAGAGTTCTATAATAAAATTTCAGGAGAGGAAACTTAATCTGATGTCAACTCAGAATTTAAAATCAGTTAAATGCATAAACTTTGGTTCAATGATTAAATCAGATATTTACAAGCTCTTATCTGGTTCCTTTTTTTATGTAATGACGCTTACTTGCTTTATTATACCAATACTTGTCATT
>JAILEJ010000297.1 GCA_024688095.1 Butyrivibrio sp. | reverse complement strand
ATATCAGGAGATCCATCATCAACACCTGGCATAATATGACTATGTATATCTATGCAAGGACCCATTTCACCCTCTTATAATTCAAAAATTATAGCAAAAGACTTTTTATCTTCTACTAAGTATTGCGGTTTATCAACTTATAGTATACAACAAATAGTATGCTCATTCAATATAAATTGCATATCACAGCCTCTCATAAAAAGAAAAAGATCCAGAACATAATTCTGAATCTTTTTCTTACTCTCAGAAAACATAACATCAGGCAAATTTATTCTGCTCTCTGTTATATTCAAATCCCGCTTTTTTTAATTTATCACAGATTTCTTCAAGTTCTGATGAACTTATATCCAGGCCTTCAGCTAATGCTTCGAGGCTCCCATATTCATCTCTGAGTTTCATATTCATAAAGCTGTACAATATCATCGGATCCTGAGGTATCATAATTCATCCTTTCCTTTCATTCGAAATCTCTTATTCTTCTGTTCCTATTCCTGGCACATATCCTCCTTTACGAGGTTCTGCTATAAGTTCACCATCTCTGACATCGAATTCTATACTGTCTTTGGGTTCAATCCTGTCTTCAAGTATAAGCTTTGCAGACATAGTTTCTACATATTTCTGAATATATCTCTTGAGCGGTCTGGCACCATATATTGGATCATAGGCATTGTCAACAACAAACTTCTTGGCTTCCTCTGTAAGATTAATGTCTATCTCCCTGTCCGCAAGTCTCTTATTAAGATCCATAACTATAAGGTCTATAATTCCGGTAATATTGTTTTTAGTAAGAGGCTTAAACATTATCGTCTCATCAAGTCTGTTTAGAAACTCAGGTCTAAAATGATTGCGAAGTTCTTCAAGGACCTCATTCTCAGCATCATCGCTGATTTCGCCATCATCATTAATTCCGTCAAGCAAATACTGTGCCCCGATATTTGATGTCATTATAAGAATCGTATTTTTAAAATCAACAGTTCTTCCCTGTGAATCTGTAACACGACCATCATCAAGAACCTGCAATAATACGTTAAATACATCAGGATGGGCCTTCTCTATTTCATCAAAAAGAACTACTGAATACGGCTTTCTTCTTACAGCCTCTGTAAGCTGCCCACCTTCTTCATATCCAACGTATCCTGGAGGTGCTCCGATCAGTCTGGATACACTGTACTTCTCCATATATTCTGACATATCAATTCTTACAATATTATTTTCATCATCAAAAAGAGCCTGTGCAAGTGATTTAGCAAGTTCAGTCTTACCCACACCTGTTGGTCCAAGGAACAGGAATGATCCTATTGGTTTTGAAGGGTCCTTTATCCCTGCTTTTGATCTCATTATTGCTTCAGATACTTTCGTTACAGCTTCATCCTGTCCAACAACTCTCTTGTGCAGTTCATCTGAAAGATGCAGTGTTTTATTTCTTTCACTTTCTGTAAGCTTACTTACAGGTATTCCGGTCCATTTTGAAACTATTCTTCCAATTTCTTCGTCAGATACTTTTTCATGGACAAGTGCATCATCATTTTCTTTAACTTCACCTTCAGCTTCTTCCAGCTTCTTCTTCAACTCAGGAAGCTTTCCATATTGAAGTTCTGCTGCTTTTTCCAGATTGCCATCCCTTTGAGCTATAGCTATTTCAGAATTTATCTCATCAATCTGCTCACGCATTGATGCAAGGCTGTCAACCTTCTGTTTCTCATTTGACCATTGTGCTTTCCTATTATCCAGATCCGCCTTGAGTTCAGCCATATCCTTCTGAAGATTAGCAAGGCGTTCTCTGCTAAGTGAATCATCTTCCTTCTTAAGAGATAACTCTTCCATCTGCATCTGCATATATTTTCTGTTCATTTCATCAAGTTCTGCCGGCATTGAATCCATTTCAGTCTTGATCAGTGCACATGCCTCATCTACAAGATCAATTGCTTTATCCGGTAGAAATCTGTCTGAAATATATCTGTCTGATAAAACAGCTGCACTTACAAGCGCACTGTCCATAATCTTTACACCATGATATACTTCATATCTTTCCTTTAAACCTCTAAGAATACTAATAGTATCTTCAACTGTAGGCTCAGGAATAGTTACAGGCTGAAATCTTCTCTCAAGAGCTGCATCTTTTTCTATGTACTGGGTATATTCATTTAATGTAGTTGCACCAATGCAATGCAGTTCTCCCCTGGCAAGCATAGGTTTTAACATGTTGCCTGCATCAAGAGATCCATCAGTTTTGCCAGCGCCAAC
>JAILEJ010000191.1 GCA_024688095.1 Butyrivibrio sp. | reverse complement strand
GCTGATGGAAGCTATAGAAGAGACTGGAGCTCAGATGGCTCAGATGGGAAGAGATGAGATTGCAGAAACTGGAGAAAGACTTCCTGATGTTGTCCCACCAGTTGATAAGCTGACAGTTATTTCATCCATGGAACACATGCGCACACTTCTAATGCATACAGGAGATGCCTCCTACTGCACGAAGCTTACGGCGAGAAGCCTTTTTGATGGAAGTGAATCAGAAGCAGAGAATAACTTTCAGAACAATGATTTGCATAAATCAGAGGATGGTTCTCAGAACAATGATTCGCATAAAGCGGAGAATAGTTCAATGGAAATTGATTCTCATAAATCAGGGAATAGTTCAATGGAAATTGATTTTCATAAACCAGAGAACGGTTCTAATGAAATTAATTCGAACTCAACCAATCTTGTTTTTCCGGAAGGCATACTAAATGAGGATTTTTACCTGATGATTCACATGCTTCAGAAAATAGACAAGCTCGTGGTCATTCCGGGTCAGTACTACCATGTTTTCTACAGAACAGGAAGTAATAGCCGTAAAAAGGCAGAAGATAAGGACTTTTTTCCACGAGTATTTACTGATATTGTGGATAATTCGGCCATTGCAGAAAAAATTGTGGATAACACCTGGCCAGAGCTGAAAGAAATTGCAATAAGATTTGGTCTATATCAGAGACTTGATTACATGCTCCACATTCCAATCAGTAAGATGACCGCTGACAACACCTATTACAGAGGCGTTGTGAAATATTTAAGAGCGCATATTGGGGACACAATAACCAATAAATACCTTACTAAGAAGAATAAGATATACCTTCTGCTTCTTAGCATAGCGCCGCGCACAGTAAGAAAAGCCCATGCAAAATCCAAGGGCTGGGACTGACAAAAGATAAGAAAATTGGTGAGCATTGCTCAAGGAAGTAATAAATGTATATGATAAAAATGTAAAGAGAATGTTCATCAATATCTTTTTGAAAATGCTTTTGAATTGCAGCAATAACAAGCTTTTGACGTTCTGTGTGACAATATTGAATTAATAAAGTATAATAGGTTGGTATTAGTGACAAAATACTATTAAATGTATTATGTTATAAAAAATATGCTGATGCAGATAGGTTTTTATCAGATATAAGATACTATATAGTCTGCCTCGCATAGTTAGGATACATGTAAATCAAGGCTGGAATATGTTATAAGATGCCAATAAACTGTGGCATTAAATATAAAGAAATATATAGAAGATATACCGGAGAGGAAAAAAATGGGAAACAATTTACTCGACAATAAAACAATTTTGGTAACAGGAGGTACAGGCTCATTTGGACACTGCTTTACTTCATATGTGCTTGAACACTACAATCCAAAGAAGATAATCATATATTCAAGAGACGAATTCAAGCAGTTCACAATGGCTAATGAACTTGAATTCAAGAAGTTTGAAGATAAGCTTAGATTTTTTATCGGCGATGTAAGAGACGGCGCAAGACTTGAGAGAGCTATGGAAGGTGTTGATTACGTGGTACACGCAGCAGCCCTCAAGCAGGTTCCAGCTTGCGAATACAACCCAGTTGAAGCAATCAAAACAAACGTAACAGGCGCTGAAAATGTTATAAATGCAGCCCTTAACTGCGGAGTAAAAAGAGTTGTAGCTCTTTCTACAGATAAGGCAGTAAACCCTGTTAACCTCTATGGTGCAACAAAGATGGTTTCAGACAAGCTCTTTATCGCAGCTAATGCATACGCAGGAACAAAGGACATCAACTTCTCAATCGTTAGATATGGTAACGTTGCAGGAAGCCGTGGTTCAATCATTCCATTCTTCAAATCACTTATTGAAAAGGGTGAAAAAGAGCTTCCAATCACAGATTACAGAATGACAAGATTCTGGATCAGCCTTCCGGAAGGTGTTGAGCTTGTGCTCAAGGCACTTTCAGAAGCAAAGGGTGGCGAGACATTTATCTCAAAGATCCCATCCTTCAGAGTTACAGATCTTGCAGAAGCAATGTGCCCAGGAATTGCAACAAGAGAAGTTGGAATCAGACCAGGTGAAAAGCTTGACGAAATAATGGTTACAGTTGAGGATTCACCATTTACATACGAGTACGACAAGCACTACATTGTTTACCCACAGGTTGTTTACAATGACAGACAGGTTCCAGACCTTTCCGGTAAAAAAGTTGAAGATGGATTCTCATACAGCTCAGGAAACAACAAAGTATGGATGAGCGTTGAAGATATCAGAAACAGACTTGGCGAAGCTGTAGAGCACTAAAATTTATAACGACAACTATTCAAAGATGCAAGAGATTAAAAAGTCTGTTGCATCTTTACAATTTATAGATAAATTATTTGATTTATATTTTTTAGATGATACTATTTAATAAAATGAGAAAAGCATTACTTTATGAATGCTTTTGGATTTAAATAAAGAAATCATATAAAAAATTCAGATTGAGAATTAAAGATAAGAATTGTATAAGAATAAACTGATAATAGAGCTATTAATTATAATAAAAATGAGAAAGGAATAATTTAATTACATTTTTAATATGTTATTAAATTATATGTATTAATATGGGTACAGATATGGATATGATGCCTGCAATTGAAGGCGGAAAGCCTGTTAGAGAGGAGAAATTATATTACTCTCACCAGGATATCAATGACAAAGATATAGAGGCAGTTGTAGAAGTTTTAAAGAGTAACTTCCTTACAACAGGACCTAAGATCACAGAGATGGAAAAAAAGATTTGTGAAGTGTCAGGTGCAAAATACGCAGTTGCA
>JAILEJ010000167.1 GCA_024688095.1 Butyrivibrio sp. | reverse complement strand
CTAAACGAAATAGGGTTTTATATAGTCATACCATCAAGTAGTAAAAGTCCATCTTTCGTCAGATATTAAGTTCATTATTTATTCCACTTCCAGTCAGCTACTTCAGGAAGGTCAAGACCTACTTCGTGGATGTACTGTTTATGCTCAACAAGCTTGTCGCTCATCTTCTGGTAGAGATATGCACCTCTGTTTCCAAGCTGTGGAAGATACTTGATAGCATCCATAACAAGATGGAAACGATCGATATTGTTCTGTACACGCATATCGAATGGAGTAGTAATTGTTCCTTCTTCCTGATATCCGCGAACATGCATAAGACGGTTGTTGTGACGTCTGTATGTAAGTTCATGGATAAGTGTTGGATATCCATGGAAGTTGAAGATTACTGGCTTATCCTTTGTGAAGAGGATATCGTATTCTGCATCAGATAATCCATGTGGATGCTCTGAATGAGGCTGAAGCTTAAAGAGATCAACAACGTTGATGAAACGAACTTTAACTTCAGGAAGTTCTTCATTAAGGATTGATACAGCTGCAAGAGCCTCAAGTGTAGGAGTTTCACCTGCACATGCAAATACGATATCAGGTTCCTGACCAGCATCGTTTGAAGCCCAATCCCAGATACCAATACCTTGAGTACAGTGCTTAACAGCCTGTTCCATAGTGAGCCACTGTGGACGAGGATGCTTTGATGCAACAATTACGTTTACATAGTTACGGCTACGTACGCAGTGATCGAAGCATGAAAGTAAGCAGTTAGCATCTGGTGGAAGATAAAGACGTACAACGTCTGCCTTCTTATTAGCAATATGATCCATGAATCCTGGATCCTGGTGTGTAAATCCGTTGTGATCCTGCTGCCATACGTTTGATGAAAGAAGAAGGTTAAGTGAAGCAATTTCTTCTCTCCATGGAAGCTGGTTACAAACCTTAAGCCACTTAGCATGCTGAGCAACCATAGAATCGATGATTCTGATGAATGCTTCGTAACTTGCAAAGAAGCCATGACGACCTGTAAGAAGATATCCTTCAAGCCATCCTTCACACATATGCTCTGAAAGCATTGAGTCCATAACACGACCATCTGCATTAAGAGCATCGTCTTCTTCTATTGTATCTGCATTCCAAACACGATTTGTTTCCTGGAATACAGCATTTAATCTGTTTGAATTTGTTTCATCTGGTCCGAAAACTCTGAAGTTTCTAGCATCAGCATTTAATTTGATGATATCACGAACAAAGTTACCAAGTTCTATCATATCCTGACCATCTGTGCATCCTGGTTCCTTAACATCGAATGCGTAATCACGGAAATCTGGAAGTCTAAGATCACGAAGGAGAAGACCACCATTACCATGAGGGTTAGCACCGATCCTGTGATTTCCTGTAGGAGCAAGTGCCTTAAGTTCAGGTATAAGCTTACCATCTTCTGTAAAGAGTTCTTCTGGCTTGTAGCTCTTGAGCCACTTGTCAAGAAGTTCAAGATGATTTGGCTTGTCCATCATGATCGGAACCTGATGTGCTCTCCAATAATCTTCTACCTTATCACCATCAACATAGTCTGGACCTGTCCATCCCTTAGGTGTTCTAAGTACGATCATTGGCCATACAGGACGCTTTGTATCTCCTGTTTCTCTAGCATGTTTTTGAATAGCCTGAATCTCTTCAATACAGCTATCCATAGCTTCAGCCATAAGCTTATGCATTGTCATTGGATCCTTACCTTCTACGAAATAAGGCTTCCATCCCATACCTTCGAAGTATTTCTGAAGTTCTTCATGAGAAATACGTGAAAGAAGAGTTGGGTTGGCAATTTTATATCCATTAAGATGAAGGATAGGAAGAACCGCACCATCAGTCACTGGATTAAGGAATTTGTTTGACTGCCATGAAGTTGCAAGAGGGCCTGTTTCAGCTTCTCCATCACCAACAGTAACAGCGGCAATTAAATCTGGGTTATCAAATACAGCACCAAAAGCGTGTGCGATTGAATATCCAAGCTCACCACCTTCGTTGATTGAACCAGGAGTTTCAGGAGCACAATGACTTGGTACACCGCCTGGGAAAGAGAACTGTTTGAAAAGTTTCTGCATTCCAGCTTCATCCTCACTAACGTTTGGATAGATTTCGCTGTATGAACCTTCAAGATATGTGTTGGCAACATAGAAGTTTCCGCCGTGTCCTGGACCTGATAATAAAATCATGTCAAGGTCATATCTCTTGATGGCACGATTAAGATGTACATATACAAAGTTTTGACCAGGAACAGTTCCCCAGTGTCCAACGATTTTCTTCTTAATCATTTCGTTTGTAAGTGGCTTCTTCAGGAGAGGGTTATCAAGAAGATAAAGCTGTCCTGCTGAAAGATAGTTTGCTGCACGCCAGTAGGCATTCATTTTTGTAAGCAGCTCGTCTGTGATAGGTCCTTTTTCTTCACAGTTAACGTTCTTCACTACGTCCATTTTGTTTCCTCCAACCTAAAATACTTTGGTAAAAAATTAACACTCATGTATAATACACTATATTCCCCAAAACTACAAGTATAAATTTAGAAAAAAGTAAAATAGTTTATATTTTTGTTTTTGGGTTATAGTTTGTTCAGTAACCGAACAAACTATAACACATTTTTTTATAAAATACTATATATTTTTGTCATTTCTTTTACTAAATATCAGTTTGATATTTCATTACTCGCAATAGCAGACGTAAATCCTGTTTTAATTGAAATGTCCGATAATCTTAAGTTCATACAAAAATATATATTGATGGTAATGCTTGAAACATTATTGGTTTAATATTTTGGGGGGATGAGGACTATGAGGTAGCGTATAAAGAGAAGCCAAAAGAATCGATGCGCATAACAGCCAAATAGTATGATTATGAGCATCAAATAAAGAGAAGCCAAAAGAATCGATGTTCATAACAGTCTTAAAGTAGAACTATGAACAACGGGAATGATCATAGAAAGAACATTGCTAAAAACCATATTAAAACATAGTAAAATAGTGCAAAAGAGCATCGTAAAATAAAATATAGTTATAAAGAGGAAAGTAAAGCCTTAGATGTAAAAGCGATTATAAAGATTTCGTGAAAATAATTAATATATGATTGTTAAGTGTTATTGAGAGTAAAAAAGAGTTATAATGTCATTATTCTAAAATAATAGATTGTGAGAAATATTAAAATGCTTTTATCGTTAACGGATTTGGATTCTAACTTATTACAATGCCTGGGAGTATTTGTTTCTTTTGTGCTGACCTTTATTTTAACAGCAAAGTTAAAGAAATATTTACCTCAGGATCAGGGAAGAGCTTTTGCTGTAGATGGTGCAAAATCAGCCGGAAAGGCAAGAGGAGCAGGCATTATTTTTATTCTTGTATTTGCAATTTGTGCACTGCTTTTTACAGATATTACACTTGAATATGTAATTTATATAGTTCTTGTAACTGCAGAAATGGTTACAGGATACCTCGATGACAGATCAGACAAACCATGGGGAGAACTTATAAAGGGAGTTTTAGATTTTGTAATAGCCCTCATTGCTTCGATTACATATGTTTATTTTAATGGAACAATTGTATTCCTGTCGTTTATAGGTGCAAGCATAGAAATACCAGCTGTCTTATTTGTTATATTGTCTGTAATACTTATTTGGACAGCAATTAATGTTACAAATTGTTCAGATGGCGTAGATGGACTTTCGGCATCTTTGGTTATAGCAACTCTTTCAGGCTTTTATTTTATAGCTGAGGTGCTCAATAACAGCGATATTTTCTTTAATGAGCAGATTCCTGTATTTGTAGCAGCGCTCCTTGCATATCTTTGGTTTAATGCTAATCCTTCAACGGCATTAATGGGAGATGCAGGATCAAGGGCTATGGGTATTTTTATTGCTATAGCAGCTCTTGAGAGTGGAAGTCCATTATTATATATACCACTTTCTATAGTATTGATACTTGATGGTGGACTTGGACTTGTAAAAGTATCATTGATACGATTATTTAAGATATATATTTTAAAAAATATCCGTACACCGCTTCATGATCAGACAAGGAAGAATATGGGATGGTCCAACACGCAGGTTGTGTTTAGATTCACTATCTTACAGATTGTTGTTTGCTTAATGACATATTACCTGGTGTTGTTATAGGACTTTAGGCTTAAATAACAATAAACATAACTCTTATCAGAGACTTAATAATGCTAAATATAAGGTTTTAGGTGATATATGGCAAAATTGTTTCAGTATATAAAATCAGATCAGGTGCTGGAATCATTTCATTCTTATAAAAATGATCCAATATTTCAAAAAGGCATATGCATTGCCAAAGTGGGAGATTTTTCAATGCATCTTCTTAAGGTACCAGATGACAGATTGGCGATAACCATTGAGGATGAAGATGATGGACAGATTTATGCAAGTGATTGCTATTTTGTAAGTGAGGTTACAAAGGAATCACTTAAAGAAACAGTTGATCTGATGAAGAAAAAACTTTTGATGATCTATGAAAAAGATGTTTCAAGGAAAAGAAAAATAATCTGGCATTGGTATATTATGGACTGGATGGAATCACATGGTATTTCAGAAGATGTTTTTTCGGATGAAGAAAATGGTTATAAAAATGATTCTTTAAATGGTGATAGATGGCAGAGCTTTGAAGATTTTCTAAGAAATGATTATATTAATCTCTCATATGTAATAGGGCTAATCAATAAGTATGAGCTAAATAATTATGAAAAAGAAATATTTCTTAAGTTTGTTGCCACAGATATTTTTGAATTAAATAAGCAATACACAATGGAAAAGCTTGAAAAACAGTTAAAAGAGAAACAGGCAAAGGAATTTAAACGAAACTATAAATTTACAGTCACAGTAAAAGCAAAAAGTAAAAAGAAAGCCTTAGAAGACTTAAAGAAAATTTTGGGTGATAACGAGGATTTCACGATAATATAAAAATAGCTTCATACGCATGTATGAAGCTATTTTGTATAAATGAAATAATTAGTATTTTATATCAAGAAGAGGTGTGGTTTTTACAAGCAGATTTAAATACTTGATAGTTTGAGGGTTCCAGGGGGCAGACTTACCAATGGATTCAAAGCTTATTAGTAAATCATCTCCGGATAAATCCTGTGTTTTAAACTGTACAAGAGAAAAAATATTCATATTTTTAAGCTGCTCATATACATCTGGAGCATTGACTTTAAAAAAGTCCACATTATTTAAGAGGAAGAAACCTTTTTTGTCAAAACGATCCAAATAATTTTCGTTATTTACATACTCGCTGTTTTTCATAATGAGTTCATAATCTTCAGACATTTTTCCGGAAACTCTTATCAGTTTAAAAGGAGAGCCTGTGTAAACTGTAATTCTCGGAATATCCATATACAAACAGATATCATCAAGAAAGTTATCAAAAGAGTATGGTAAATCTGAATAAACTCTGTCCATAATGGAACA
>JAILEJ010000125.1 GCA_024688095.1 Butyrivibrio sp. | reverse complement strand
CTTCTGGATGGCTCTAATAAAATAAAAAGTTATGTAAAAAGACTAAAAGAGCTTGGCATGACAGCAGGAGCAATTACTGATCATGGTGTTATGTATGGCGTAATAGACTTTTATAAAGAAGCTAAGGCAAATGATATCAATCCAATACTGGGATGTGAAGTATATGTAGCACCTGATTCAAGATTTGACAGAAGTCTTGGACAGGATGATGAAAGATATTATCATCTGGTACTTCTTGCAGAAAATAATACAGGATATGCAAACCTCTCCCATATAGTAAGTAGAGGATTTACAGAAGGCTATTATTACAAGCCAAGAGTAGATATGGAACTTCTGCAGGAATACCATGAAGGAATTATCTGCCTTTCAGCATGTCTTGCCGGAGAAATCCCGAAGCTGCTTCAAAGAGGGCTTTATGATGATGCAGTAAAAGCAGCCAAGAGATATGATGATATATTTGGACATGGAAACTTCTTCCTGGAGCTTCAGGATCACGGAATCGCAGCACAGCAAAATGTGAATGCAGACCTTTTAAGAATATCCAAGGAACTTGATATTGACCTCGTGTGTACCAATGACTGCCACTATACATATGCGGATGATGCAGAAGCACATGATGCACTTCTATGTATACAGACAGGAAAAAAGATTGCAGATCAGGACAGACTTCGCTATGAAGGTGGACAGTATTATGTAAAAAGCGAAGATGAAATGAGACTGCTCTTTCCATATGCGCAGGAAGCAATTGATAATACGCAGAAAATTGCAGACAGATGCCATGTTGAAATAGAATTCGGAGTAACAAAGCTCCCACATTTTGAAGTTCCACAAGGATACGACTCATGGACATATCTTAATAAGCTTTGTAATGACGGATTAAAAGAAAGATATCCAGACGATGATGGAACCCTGAAGAAAAAACTCGACTACGAACTTTCAGTTATTCAGAAAATGGGTTACGTAGATTACTTCCTTATCGTTTGGGATTATATAAATTACTGTAGAGAAACAGGAATAGCAGTAGGACCTGGAAGAGGCTCGGCTGCAGGAAGCATTGTTTCATACTGTATGCATATTACAAATATCGACCCTATCAAGTATGACCTTCTCTTTGAGAGATTCCTTAACCCTGAAAGAGTATCAATGCCTGATATTGACGTTGACTTTGAATATGAAAGAAGACAGGAAGTAATTGACTATGTAACGGAAAAATATGGTGCAGACAAGGTAGTTCAGATTATTACTTTTGGTACCCTTGCGGCAAAAGGTGTTATAAGAGACGTAGCAAGAGTTATGGATCTTCCTTATGCACTTGCAGATTCCATTGCAAAAATGGTTCCAAATGAACTAAATATAACACTCGATAGAGCGCTTGAAATGAACCCTGAGCTTAATAAGATGTATGAAAGTGAACCACAGATATACAAGCTTATTAATATATGTAAACAGCTTGAGGGGCTCCCAAGACATACATCTATTCACGCAGCCGGAGTCGTTATCTGCCAGAAGCCTGCTGAGGATCTGGTTCCACTTTCAAGATCAGCCGAAGGCAACATAACAACACAGTTTACAATGACTACAATTGAAGAACTTGGACTTCTAAAGATGGATTTCCTTGGCCTTCGTACTCTGACTGTAATAAAAGATGCAACTAATAATGCAAACAGATCTAATGGTGCAAAGCCAGGAGATCCTAATTACATTGATATAGACAAAATAGACTATGATGATCCCAAAGTCCTTGCGGCAATAAGCAGCGGACATGATGAAGGAGTTTTCCAGCTTGAAAGTGCAGGAATGAAATCCTTCATGAAAGAACTAAAGCCGCAATCACTAGAAGACATAATAGCCGGTATTTCCCTTTACAGACCAGGTCCAATGGACTTTATTCCAAGATACATTTCGGGAAAAAATGATTCCGGAAAGATTAGCTATTCAACTCCGGAACTGGAACCTATCCTCAAACCCACCTATGGCTGTATCGTTTACCAGGAACAGGTTATGCAGATAGTTCAGCAGCTTGGCGGCTATACACTTGGAAGAGCGGACCTTGTTCGCCGTGCCATGAGTAAAAAGAAGCAGCATGTAATGGAAGTAGAAAGAAATAATTTCGTATACGGAAATAAAGAAGATAACGTTCCGGGATGTGTTTCTAAAGGAATAAATCCGGAAATAGCAAACTCCATCTATGACTCAATGATGGACTTTGCAAAATACGCCTTCAATAAATCACATGCTGCCTGCTATGCAGTTGTTTCACTTCAGACAGCATGGCTTAAGTATTACTATCCTGTTGAATTTATGGCTGCACTCATGACTTCTGTTATAGATAACTCAGGCAAGGTTTCAGGTTACATTGATACCTGCAAGAGCATGGGAATCCAGATACTCCCACCTGATATCAACGAAGGTGACAAGGACTTTACGGTTGCAGAAATTCAGGATGAAAATGGAGAAAAAAAGAAAGCAATAAGATATTCACTTGCAGCAATTAAAGGTGTTGGAAGACCTGTTATCGATGCCATTGTAAAGGAAAGAAAAGCTAACGGAAAATTCAGGGATATAAATAACTTTTTATCCAGAATGTCCGGAAGAAATGAAGTTAATAAAAGAGCTGTTGAAAATTTCATAAAAGCAGGCGCACTTGATAGTCTGGGCGGTACAAGGTTCCAGTTTATCAGCGTTTTTTCACTCATTATGGACAGAATTCATGATAATAACAGAAATAACATGTCAGGACAGATGTCGCTTTTTGACCTTGCAACAGAAGAAGATAAATCGCAGTTCCAGGTTCAGCTTCCCAACGTGGGTGAATATCCCAAGGAAATGATTCTGGAGTTTGAAAAAGATGTTTTGGGAATCTACATAAGCGGACATCCACTTGAAGAGTACCATGGTATATGGAAGAAACACATAACAAAACAGACAATAGATTTTTATCTTGATGAGGAAAGTGGAGCTCCACTGGTCAAGGATGGTGAACAGGTAACTATTGGCGGAATCATCAGAGAAAAGAAGATTAAATACACCAAGCAGGATAAAGTAATGTGCTTCCTTACACTCGAAGACCTTGTTGGATCTGTTGAAGTAATAGTATTTCCCAAAGCTTATGAAGCAAATGCAGGCAGACTAAATGAAGATGCCAAGGTCTTTATCCAGGGAAGAGTTTCTGTGGAAGAAGACAGAGATGCAAAGCTTATGGCATCAAGAATTCAGCTCTTTGACGAAGTTCCGAAGAACATATGGGTTCAATTTGAAAATATGAAACAGTTTGAGGAAAAAGAGCCAAAGCTTATGTCAATCATGGAAACTTCTAAAGGAAGCGATATGATAACTGTTTATCTAAAGGATACAAAACAGATTAAAAAGTACCCTACAAAGTTTGGAGTAAAAGGAAATGAACAGTTCATGACACTACTTGAGAACGAGTTCGGAAAAGACAACATAAGAACAACGTAACGAAAAAACAAATTAAGCAAGGTGACATTAAAACAATAAACAAAGCAACATTAAAGCAATAAACAAAGTAACATTAAAATAATAAACAACGTAACATTCAGATAAATTAGCTCAATATAAAAATGCATAAGCAAAATGAAGATAAATTAATGACATAAAATAAAAAATGTGAGAGATTTTTAGAAGAAGTCTTTTAACACAAGAAAATATCGCAAATGTAAGCGTATTCATTTTGAAAAAATCATCAATGATTACATATAAAAACATTACTTCATATTTCCGGAAACGAATAATTTCCGAAGATATGAAGTAATAATTTTAAAGAAAATAATAAAAAGTTGTATATATTTTATAAAATTGTATTCTTCTAATTGCATGTTAAAAATTTTTGCGCTAATATTATTTAGTAAGAATGACAAAGAATTATCAATAGTAGAGGTTATCATTATGGCGAAACAGATTAAAACAGTTGCAGTTTTAACAAGTGGTGGAGATGCTCCTGGCATGAACGCTGCCATCCGTGCAGTAGTTCGTAAATCACTTGCAAATGGCTTAAAAGTTAAAGGTATTAAAAAAGGCTACAATGGTCTTCTTAATGAAGAAATCATTGATATGGACAGACACAGCGTGTCTGACATTATACAGCGTGGCGGAACTATTCTTGGAACAGCAAGATGTCTTGAGTTCAAGACAATAGAAGGTCAGCAGAAAGGTGCTGAGATTTGTCGTAAGCACGGTATCGACGGAATCGTTGTTATCGGTGGTGACGGATCATACAGAGGAGCTCAGAAGCTTTCTCAGCAGGGAATCAATACAATTGGTATTCCTGGTACAATCGACCTTGATATCGCATGTACTGATTATACAATCGGATTTGATACAGCTATCAACACAGCTATGCAGGCTATAGATAAGGTTCGTGATACATCATCTTC
>JAILEJ010000082.1 GCA_024688095.1 Butyrivibrio sp. | reverse complement strand
TGTCTGGGGCTTTCAAGGGGCATGGGTATTCAACGGATTTGCTTAATGCCTGCATAGAGGATAGCAAGGAAAAGGGGAAGAAGGGACTTTGTATTCTGTGTGCCGAGAAGAAAAAACCGTTCCTAGCTGATCCGAAGTATTTGAAGTACAAGGGCTTCTCCGTTTCTGATGAGGCAGATAATGGTATTCAGCTATGGTATTTTCCGTTTGATAAGGGGGCGGATGCTCCGAGATTTAAGGAATGTGCAAGGCATCCTCATATAGAAGAGATGGGCTATGTTTTGTATTACACAAGCCAGTGCCCGTTCAATGCAAAGTATGTTCCGGTTCTGGAGCAGACTGCAAAAGAAAATAATATTCCATTCCGTGCTATTCATATTGAGAACAGGGAGGATGCGCAGAATGCTCCGACTCCTGTGACGAGTTATGCACTATTCCATGATGGAGAGTATGTTACAAATGAGCAGATGAATGATAAGCGATTTCTGAAACTTATCGGACAGTGATAATTTTAATTTGTGATTACCAAAGTTATTACATAAAAGTAATGCATTAAAGAAAACAGAAGAGAGGCTTGCAGAACTTTTTGAAAAAGCTGATTTTCCATGCAAGGTAAGTGATAATATAAAGTTTACTGTATGGAATAAGCTCATGATAAATGCATCCTCAAGTGTTCTTTCAGGAGTTCTTGGTTGTGCACAGGGGTACGTTGCAGAAAATGAGTATGCCTGGGGAATCTGTAAGGATTTGATAACTGAAATATGTGAAGCTGCAAAAGCAGATGGATGCGAGTTTAATGTAGACGAACAGATAAATCGTATAAAAAAGCATCTCGAGGCGGCACCTGGAGGATATACCAGCATATATTCAGATTTGCAAAATAATAGAAAAACTGAAGTTGATTATATAAGCGGTGCTGTTGTAAGAGCAGCAAAGAAACAGGGCAGGAATGCTCCTACCCACGAAATGATGGTGAAACTCGTACATGCAATGGAAAATAGAAAATGTTAAGAATACTTTTTTTCATACTCCTCGCACATGGAGATAAACTGACTTGCTGATTTTGTAAGGAACTTATCTTTGTGGTGTAGAATGTAAAAGCTGCGCTTGAATTCCAAATCTTCAACGTTAACTGTGTAAATAAGGCCTTGGTCCAAGGCTGATAATATCATTCGATATGGTAGAACGGATATGCCAAGGTCTTTTATTACAGCGTTAATTAAAGCGTTAGTGCTTGTTGACTCCCATGAAGGAGTGACCTGGATGCCTGCTCTTTCTATGGCATGTTCAAAAACTTCCCTGGTTCCACTTCCGGGTTCTCTAAGAAGAAAATGCTGGTTAGAAAATTCTTCTTTTGATATGGTCTGCCCCTGCTTCCATCCCTTTCCTGAAGAACATATTATGCTAAGGTGATCTTCCATATAGGCCTTTGATACTATGTTTGAGTCATGGGATAAACCTTCTATCAGGGCAAAATCAAGATCATTGGAAAGAAGCTTTTTCTCAAGACTGTCTGACTGCTCAATAGTGACTCTTATATCAATATCAGGATACATCTTAGAAAAGGTTTTGACATAGTCAGGCATAAACTGAGAGCCAATTGTTATACTTGCACCAACTCTCAGGATACCTTTTGAGTCCCAGTCACGAAGTCCGGTCTCCATATCTTTGAATAAATCTGATATGTGAATTGCGTATTGTAAAAAATTCTGTCCAGCGTCTGTAATCTGCAATCTTCTTCCAATTCTGTCAAAAAGTTTAACACCATAATATTGTTCGAGTTCTTTTATGGCAAGACTTACAGCTGGCTGCGTCATATTAAGAATTTTTGCTGCTTTGGTAGTATTGAAATCATTTTCACATACACTGCGAAATATAATCATGTGTCTTAAAGTCATAAAGTCTCCTTATATATAATTACTTATAAATATAATATAATTATATTATTTTTAATATATGTCCTCAAGCTTTATACTAAAGAAAAAAGTAGCGTATAAAGAAAGAGGAAGATCTTGTGAATGATAATAGATTGAAAAAATATAGAGAGTTATTTATATCTACATTTAAATTAAGTGCATGCACATTTGGTGGTGGGTTTGTAATAATTCCACTTATGAGAGAAAAATTTGTAAAAGAACTTGGCTGGATTGAGGAAGACGAAATGATGGATCTTGCAGCTATTGCCCAGTCTTCACCAGGCGCTATTGCAGTCAATGCCTCAGTTCTTGTGGGATATCATGTTGCCGGTGTGATAGGCGCGCTTATTACAGCGATTGGAACTGTACTTCCTCCACTTATTATTATTTCTGTTATTTCCATGTTTTATCAGGCTTTCAGAGATAATATGATTGTGAATATGGTTATGGCAGGTATGTTATGCGGTGTAGCAGCTGTGATAATAGATGTGGTAATAAA
>JAILEJ010000153.1 GCA_024688095.1 Butyrivibrio sp. | reverse complement strand
TCCTGCTGCTCCACCAGAACTGGTCAAACCATATCCTGTTCCTCCGGAAAGGATATAAGTTGTCATTAAAGCCATATAAATAGATATAATAAGTTCGAGAAATACTGAATAGAAAGCAATATTTCCTGGGACATTCTTTTTTAAAAGAGCAATAGCATATGTACCAAGCCCAAGCATCAAAGATAACCCAATCATTGTCGCATACATATATATTCACCCCATTTCAAGACAACCAATACAATCACTCTCACATGATCTTAGTGCAAGCTCGCAGGAAATCAAAAAAATTATGAAAAGCGCAACAACTATTATCATCTCTACTATAAATGTATTAACAAGAACTTTAGCAAATTTGTTCTTTGGAGAAGTGACCCTTACAACTATAGCTAATACAAGTCCCACAACAAAGAGCATTCCCGCTATAGGGACAATGCTTTTGTCATAGGGGGCTGTAACTATTGATTCAAGCCAGCTTGAATTAAATAATGTCAAATGTCCTAAAATCCAGCAAATTAACGCTGTCCAGCACAGAATTTTTACTCTTTTATCCTCTTTATATTTATTATTTTCGGGATTATCACGATCGTAAACAAAAGTTTTTTCTTCGTCTTTACCTTTTAGATTGTTATTCATCTTATCTCACCATTCCATATTAGTTCACAAAAATTAATACTTATTTATTTTATCCAATATACTGCTTATTTACAATTTTAGCTTTTCTCTCAATTATCTATAATGCTATAAAAACCATTTATAAATCAATAAAAAACAGGTTAGAAAATATAAGTATAAATCTTTGTATTTTGTTATAGCTTCAAAACCTATTATACTTTTCGTTTTCCTGTATTATCTGTTCCTTGCTAATAATCCGGAATACGATACTGCCAAAGATATTGTTGCCAAACACCACTTGACTAAATCTCATGGATCAATCTATCCATATAATCATTGTCAAAAGTAGAATTGATTCTTTTCCAGGAAAATGGATTGAGGCATTATTTACAGCGAAGTGTACATCCTTCTAATTTTTACAACTATTTCTATACTGTATAGGAGTCATTTTTTCTTTTGACTTAAAAATACGTGCAAAATAATTCTGGTCAGGAATGCCACAGGCCGCTGCAATTTCGCTCACTGACTGGTCTGTGGATGTAAGGAGATGTTTTGCATATATTAATCTTTTTTCAGTCAGATAATCCGTAAAAGATTTTCCAATTTCTTTTTTAAAAAGAGTTGAAAGATAATTAGGGCTTATTCCCAACTCCTCTGCTACTAAAGAAAGGCTGACTTTCTCTGACAGTTTTCCTGAAATGATATCGATTCCCTGACGTATAAGGGGCGAATATTTCTCGCCGGATGCATCTCTTACAATCTGGCAGTAATCCCGTAGCATCTTGTCTCGAAAGGCTCAAGACAACATGCATATTCGCTATGTTGAAACTCCATTAAGCCCGAGCAGGTAACCGCTTTAAATGCAGCCCTGCAAAAAATCAAAATAAAATAAAACTTAAAATAAAAGCATCACATTCTGTTGAATCATACAGAAATGTGATGCTTTTCTATACTTATGAAAATTTCAGATTACTATCAAGTACTGCTGCCTTACTTGCAAAGAAAGAGAATTCTCCACTATCAAGGAGATTTCCATCATCATCAGTTACTCTTATATCAAATACAAGTATATGCTTTCCTGTCTTAAGTTTCATACATTCGCAGTAGATGTACTCAGTATTAACTGCAGGCAGCAGGAAGTTCAAATTAGCAGATACTGTAGTTACATAATAGCCGCTCATGCTTCCTGTTGCGCCGGCCATTGCATCTACAAATGATAAAAGGGCGCCGCCGTGAATGCTGCCGTAGGTATTGTGAAGCCTTTCATCAGACTTGATTCTCGCTTTACTGTATGTTGGACTTAGTTCAAGAACCTCGAATCCTATGAACTGGTTATATTCGTTTGCATACAATTCTGAAAGCATTTTTTCTCTTATTGCATTTTCTTTTTCTGATTTTGCTCTTCTCATTTAAAAACTCATATAATCCAATCATATTTGAAATTTGATCAGATTAATCCTTTCTTACAGCTTGTTGCTTTATTTTTCACCTTATATTCTAGGCACAAAAGCATATTTGTTCAAGTTACCCATATAAAACTCGGCAAAAAAAATATTAAATTGCGTTATGTTTTTATTGTGATAATATATCTTTATGAATAATCGAGGAACTTCAAGGTTGTTACTCTCTTTGGACTTCCTGTTCCATGGTCTTATAACTAGGTTCTATTTCGTAAATAGGGGGTTTATTAAATATTTAACTACAAAAATTATTCAAGGGGAAAATTTATGAAAAAAAGTTTTTTAATTGCATTACCAGTCATTGCGTTACTATTTACAGGGTGCGGATCAAATGGAACTTATGAAGAAACTGCGATGGAAAACAATTCTTTAAGCAGTTCTTACACGGATTCCAGCATGATATCCTTTTCAGAATCTTCATCTGAAGAAACACAAGATGGATCTTCTGAAGCTGATATTGTAAAGCAGACTCAAATGATAATAAGGGATGCAGATGTGGAAGTGGATGTCGGAAATCTTGAGGAATTTAATATATCCATTAACTCTCTGGTTGATGAATATGGGGGATATTTTGAAAAGTCAGAGATTCAGGATTATTCAAGTGATTACTCTACATACAGATATGCCTATTACACTATAAGAATTCCAAATGAAAAACTGGATGATTTTCTTTCAAATGTTGATGGTGAAGGAAATATTACTTCCAAATCAATTACATCTGATGATGTATCTTTGGAATATGTAGATAATGAAGCTAAGATCAGTTCTCTTGAAAGCGAACTAAAAGTACTCGAGGATATGAAGCTTAAGACTGAAACAGTTTCTGATCTTATAGAGATTCAGGAACAGATTTCAAATATTCAATACCAGCTCGATAGTGCCAAAGGACAAAAAAGATATCTTGAAGGAAGAGTTCGTTATTCAACAGTAAACTTAAGTGCAAGGGAAGAAAGAAACGTAGATAATCCAATAGGAAAGGCTTTCCAGATTAACTTTACAGAAGAACTTCTCTCAGGAATGCAGACAGCCGTTACTGTATTCGTTGGACTTATCACTGCTATCCCGGTTATTACAATAATAACCACCTTTATAATCCTGTTCATCTGGGTACTTAAAAAGGTATGCTCAAAGGTATTTAAGCCCAAAAATGGAATCAGATTTAAATACATGCTCGTTCCTATCGATACACAGGAAAATGTGATAAACAAATCAACTGGATCAAAACCAATACATGCTGAAAATACTTCATCAGTAGTAAAAAATCCCGAACCTGTAAACGGAAGCGTTTCCTCAACAGAACAGGTTTCTCAGGACTCGGAAAAAAGTAATTAAATATAGAAATGTTTAAAGTATAAACAATGTGGGTTGTACCTATTGATTTAACAGATTTCTTGTATCATAAGTATTAGAAAGAGTTCTTGCATCATAAGCGTTAGGAAGCTTTTTATAATCAATACGTTCTTAGAATGTTCAAAAAAATTCGTTCTAAACTGTGCAAGATATGCATTGATAATTATTTTAATAATTGGTATTAATAATATGCAACGCAAGGTAACAGAAAAATAAAATCAAGGAGATTTCTATGGGCGGTTTTTTTGCTACAGCATTAAAGGAAGACTGTGTCTTTGATCTGTTTTTTGGAACAGATTATCATTCACATTTAGGTACCAGACGAGCTGGTCTGGCAGTATTTGGTAAAGATGGCTTTAACAGGGCAATTCATAACATTGAGAGTTCACCATTTCGTACAAAATTTGAAAAAGAAATTCATGATATGGAAGGTAATCTTGGAATTGGATGTATTTCAGATTATGAACCACAGCCTCTTATAGTTCGTTCACACCATGGAACATATGCTATTACTACTGTTGGTAAGATCAACAATATCGATAAGTTATCTGAAAAGATTATTGGCGATGGCGGAACTCATTTCCTGGAAATGAGTGGTGGAAGTATCAATGCAACTGAGCTTGTTGCATCTCTTATTAACACAAAGGCAAATATTATTGAAGGTATTCAGTATGCGCAGGAAGTAATAGATGGTTCTATGACTCTTATGCTTCTTACAGCTCAGGGAATATATCTTTCAAGAGATAAGCTTGGAAGAACGCCGCTTGTTGTTGGTATGAAGGATGAGGGCTTTTGCGCATCTTTTGAAGCATTTGCTTATCTCAATCTTGGATATAGAGATTACAAGGAACTTGGACCTGGAGAAATCTGTGTAATGACTCCAGAGGGCGTAACAACTCTTGCCAAACCTGGTTCAAAGATGCGTATATGTACTTTCCTGTGGGTATATTATGGATATCCATCATCCCGTTATGAAGGAGTTTCTGTAGAAGAAATGCGTTATAACTGCGGACGATTTATGGCAAAGCGTGATGGAATGACTACAGATAACATAGATATTGTTGCAGGTGTACCAGATTCAGGTACTGCTCATGCAGTTGGATATGCCAATGAATCCGGTGTTCCCTTCTCAAGACCATTCATAAAATACACACCTACATGGCCTCGTTCATTCATGCCTACTATTCAGTCCAAGAGAGATCTGATAGCACGTATGAAACTTATACCTGTTCATGAACTTATCGAAAATAGAAAACTCCTTTTGATAGATGATTCAATTGTTAGAGGAACTCAGCTTCGAGAGACAACTGATTTTCTTTATAGAAGCGGAGCAAAAGAGGTCCATGTAAGACCTGCCTGCCCGCCTATTATGTTTGGATGTAAATACATCAATTTCTCACGTTCCACTTCTGAAATGGAGCTGATAGCACGCCGCATTATCAGTAAGGAAGAGGGCCAGAATGTAGACAGAACTATTCTGGATGATTATTGTAATCCGGATACGGATAAGTATCAGAAGATGGTTGAAGATATCAGAAAACAGCTTGGCTTCACATCTCTTAATTTTAACCGTCTTGATGATATGCTTGAAGCTGTAGGCATAGACAAAGACAAGCTTTGCACCTACTGTTGGGACGGAAAAGAATAAATGCTTTAAGAAGATTTCTTTTTTCTGTATTCAAGAGGAGTACATCCGTATTCCTTCATAAACATACGGTTGAAATAGCTCTGCTCTCCTATTCCACTTGCACCTGCAATGTATGAAATAGGCTCATCTGTAGATGTGAGGAGTTTGCTTGCCATTTCAAGCCTGTAACTGTTTAAAAAATTTATTGGAGTTTTCTGTGTATATTTATGAAAAAGACTCGCACATTTGGAGCGGCTTACTCCTGCTGCATTTGCGATGTCATCAAGAGTAATCTTCTCCTGATAATGTTCATAAATATATGCAGACATTCTCCTTTGCAAAGAAATATCACTATTATAGGATACCGGTATATCTTTTTCTGAAATATATACCAGATAAAGTCTTCTGAATATCATATAGATATATCCTATAACATCAAGCTCATAGCCTGTTGGCTTTTCAGTAATAAGTTCATACAGAGCATCAAAAATATCTGAAATCAGTTTTGCATAACTGTTTCTTCCATCCATCTGAACATGGGCAAAATCAGAATTATGAATAATAGGGATAATATATTTTTCATAGATTTCTTTATTCTGCGCAAGCATATCTGTTTTGATGGTAAGAACATCAAGATCTCCAACTGTCTCTTCTGTATTATATACGCGGTGTAGTGTATCAAAGTTGATAAAGCAGAGTTCACCTGGATTTAGAAGGAAATCTGAATCATTAACATGGCAATGAATATTACCCTTTCTGATACGAATAATTTCAACGTCATCATGCCAGTGAAGCATCTCTTCGTGTTTAATTTCTGATTTTACAACCTTTTGTTCCAATACTATAGGAAGAGTTCCAAAATTATAAGTTGTACCTTTTCTCTCTATTTCATTTTTATGACCTTTAAATGTAAGCTCCATATAATCAATTCCTCTTAAATGAAAACATACTTTGTTATATAAAATATATATCATAGGATTATATTTTAGTAAATAAAGAAATAGTGCAAATTTTAAATGATATTTTGCAATATTTTACTCATTTCAAGTGATATTATTCTAATCAAGGCAAGGGAAGTTAAGAAAAAAATCCAAAAACGCAGTCTTGACTATCCCAAATTTATAATAAAAGGAGATTTTAAATATGAGCAAATATGATGGAACACAGACAGGAAAAAATTTAGAGGCAGCTTTTGCTGGAGAATCTCAGGCAAGAAATAAGTATACTTACTTTGCATCAAAGGCAAAGAAGGAAGGATATGAGCAGATCGCAGCTTTGTTCCTTAAAACAGCAGAAAATGAAAAAGAACATGCAAAGCTTTGGTTTAAAGAGCTTTATGGCATTGGAGATACAGCAGAAAACCTTGAAGATGCAGCTAATGGTGAGAATTATGAATGGACAGATATGTATGATGAATTCGCCAAGACAGCTGATGAAGAGGGATTCCACGAACTTGCAGCTAAGTTCCGTGGCGTAGCAGCAATTGAAAAACGCCATGAGGAAAGATATCGTGCACTTCTTAAGAATGTACAGATGCAGCAGGTATTCGAAAAGAGCGAAGTAAAAGTTTGGGAGTGCCGTAACTGCGGACATATCGTAGTTGGTACAAAAGCACCTGAAGTTTGCCCTGTATGTAATCACCCACAGAGCTACTTTGAAGTACATGAAGAAAATTACTAATAATTCTGACAGATTTAATATCAGAAAGCAATAATTTAAGTACGAAAATACGAAAAAGCCGTTTCTTATGAAACGGCCTTTTCTTTTTGCTGAGTAGTATTCTTATTGGATTTATTTTTTGCTTCTTCCTGTAACCATCTGACTTCATCTTCTATTGTTTCTTCAAATGGTCTGCAGGTAAATCCCAGATCTTTTTTTGCTTTTGTACAATCATAATCGTTATTACGGATCAGATTGTATAATGCAAATTCATTTAATAATGGCTCTTTACCTGTAAATTTACTTTGAAGTTTTAAAATTTTGACAGCAGCTTTAGCTATACCCTTCGGTATTATGTTTGCATGAATATCAAGTCCTGCTGCTTCATTTATAATTTCAAAAAGCTGTTTCATTGTTACAAGTTCATTTCCTATGATATAGCATTCACCACGCTTACCTTTATCACAGCAGGAAATAACTGCTTCAGCAAGATCTCTTACATCTACGCTGTTAAAGGTTCCTTCAAGACCCATCTTGATTTCACCGTTTATATACTGCTGAACCATTTGTGCAACCGGGCCATAAGAATAATCATTAGGTCCGCAGATACCTGAAGGATGAATGATTGAA
>JAILEJ010000041.1 GCA_024688095.1 Butyrivibrio sp. | reverse complement strand
GAGATGAGTGAAAAAGCTCATCTCAAGTTATATAATAATTTTTAAAGTTATAATAAGAAGGCGCGGCGACAGGTTGTTTTTTGCGACGGAAAGAGGTAGAAATGGAACTGACAGATATTAAAGAGTTATTTACAGATCAGGAAAAATTTGCAGACAAAAAAGTTACAGTAGGTGGCTGGATAAGAAATATCAGAGATTCAAAGGTAGTAGGATTTATAACTGTTAATGATGGAACATATTTCACACCACTTCAGGTTGTATATACAGATAAGCTTGCTAATTTCGAAGATATAAATAAGCTTAATGTTGGTGCAGCTATTATTGCAACAGGTACAATCGTTGCAACTCCAAATGCAAAGCAGCCTTTTGAGATGCAGGCTGATTCAATTGAAATAGAAGGACAGTCAACACCTGATTATCCAATTCAGCCAAAGAGACATACTCTTGAGTATTTGAGAACAGTTCCACATCTTCGTGCCAGAACAAATACATTTGAAGCAGTATTCAGAGTTCGTTCACTTGCAGCATTTGCAATTCATTCTTTCTTCCAGGAGAGAGGATTTGTATATGTTCATACACCACTTATCACTTCAAGTGATGCAGAAGGTGCTGGAGAAATGTTCCAGGTTACAACTCTTGATCTTAATGATGTTCCAAAGACAGAAGAAGGAAATGTTGATTATTCAAAGGATTTCTTCGGAAAGCCTGTTAATCTTACAGTAAGTGGCCAGCTTAATGTTGAGACTTATGCTTTTGCTTTCAAGAACGTTTATACATTTGGACCTACATTCAGAGCTGAGAATTCAAATACAACAAGACACGCAGCAGAGTTTTGGATGATCGAGCCTGAAATGTGTTTTGCAGATCTTAAGGACGACTGTGATACAGCAGAAGCAATGCTTAAATATGTAATTAACTATGTACTAGAGAATGCACCTGCAGAAATGGAATTCTTTAACCAGTTTATAGATAAAGGTCTTATCGACAGACTTAAAAATGTAGTTGAAAATGAGTTTGGTCGTATTACATACACAGAAGCTGTAAAGATTCTTGAAGAGCATAACGACGAATTTGATTACAAGGTAAGCTGGGGATGTGATCTTCAGACAGAGCATGAGAGATATCTTACAGAGAAGATTTTCAAGAAGCCTGTATTTGTTACAGATTATCCAAAGGAAATCAAAGCTTTCTATATGAAACTTAATGAGGATGGCAAGACTGTTGCAGCAGCTGACTGTCTCGTTCCGGGAATCGGTGAGATCGTTGGTGGAAGCCAGAGAGAAGATGACCTTACAATTCTTGAGAATCGTATGGATGAACTTGGACTTAACAAGGAAGATTATCAGTTCTATCTTGACCTTCGTAAGTATGGTTCAGTAAGACATGCAGGATTTGGTCTTGGATTTGAGAGATGTGTAATGTATCTTACAGGAATGGGTAACATCAGAGACGTTGAGTCATTCCCAAGAACAGTTGGTAACTGCGAACTCTAATAAGATTTTTAATAAATTATATTAAAATCATCATATAAGGTGATATGATTCCCCTAATTAGACAATGGAATTATCCAAAATCTAATTAGGGGATTTTTTTGAGTAAAAAATCACAGTAAAAAAGAGAGATAAATTTAATCTTTGCAATACTAGTCGATGGCAGATATTTGGGTTATACTTTTAATATAAATCAAAGTTTGTTGTTCGGGGGTTTAGATATATGAATCATTTTTTTTATGAGAAAGTAATGATTGATATATTATTTTTTTCAACTAGATTTCATTATATTTGAATAGAGATTTATTTTGTATGAAAAATTCTGTGACGAGCTTTTCAGATAGATTTTATTGGGGAAAAATATGAAAAGATTTTTTAAACAATTTGTTGGTGTAATTACTTTAATTTCAATGTTTTCGATGGTTGCAGTTCCTGTAAGTGCTACTACTAGTACTGAGCTTGAAGAAAAAGCCAAAGAACTGGAAAAAGAGCAGCAAAAGCTCGAGAACCAGAAAGATAGTCTCGAAGATGAGAAAGAATCAAACCAGAGTGCATTGAATGAAGCAAATAAAAATATTAATAATATATCCGGTGAGCAGGCAGCTGTTGAAGAACAGATAGATGAGACAAATTCTCAAATAGTAGAACTGATGGCAGCCATAGAGCTCATTCAGGAAGATATTGCTACAACTCAGGGAGAAATAGAGGTAGCTCAGGCTGAATATGAAGAAGCCAAGAATCAGGAAGAGACTCTTTATACATCAATGAAAGAAAGAATTAAATTCATGTATGAAAAGGGAGAAATCTCTTATCTGCAGATTTTAATCGAAGCAGAAGGCTTTACTGATATGCTGAATAAAGCCCAATACGTTGAACAGCTTTATGAGTATGACAGAGAACTTCTCGCTCAGTTTGTTGCAGCGAAAGAAGCAGCAGATGCAAAAGGGCAGGAACTTGATGAAAAAAAATCTGAACTTGAAACTTCAGAATATGAGTTGCAGGAAGAACAGTCAGCACTTGAATCAATGCTTGCAGACTATAAAAAGCAGTATGCAAATTATGATGTAATGCTTGCTAAGGCTCAGTCAGAGGCAGCTATTTATACGACTAAGCTCAAGCAGCAGACAGCACAGATTAGCAGCCTTCAGGCAAAGATTGATGCAAAAGAAAAGGAAGTAAAAGAAACAGAAAAGGCAGCAGCGGAAGCGGCATCAAAAGAAGCAGCTGCAGCGGCAGAAGCTTCAAAGAAAGCTGCAGAGCTTGCAAAGGCAACTGCAGAAGCAAGTACGGAAACTGAGACTAAAAAAGAAACTACAACAACAGATAGTTCAACAACATCATCAGATACAGAAACTACTACAAAAACTACAACAACAACTACGACTCCTGCAGCAACAGGATCAGCAACAGGACAAAATATTGCAAATTATGCCTGTCAGTTTGTTGGTAATCCTTATGTTTCTGGTGGTACGAGTCTTACAAATGGAGCAGACTGTTCCGGTTTTGTTCAGTCAGTCTACAAGGCATTTGGAATTTCAGTTCCGAGAACGTCATATTCTCAGGCGACCTATGGAAGAGCTGTATCATATTCGGAAGCTCAGGCAGGTGATGTAATTTATTATGGCGGACATGTTGCAATCTATCTTGGAGGCGGAAGAATAGTACATGCAAGTACAGCCAAGACAGGAATAAAATATGAGTCAGCAACGTATAGAACAATAATTACAATAAGAAGATTTATTTGATACATATAAGCAATTGATTTTTATTTTGTGCAGAAGAAATTATGTAATTTAAATTTCATATTAAAATGATAAAATAAATATGTTATGAAATATGTTTGGGGCAAAATGATTTTTGCCCCAAAACTTTTTTATACAGACCATTGATTTTAACTAGAAAAATCAATAATACATATTAAACTGACGGGATTTTTTTGTAAAATATTCAAACTTAGAAGGGAGTTTTGTTATGGAATGGGAACAGCTGCTTTGCCAGGATAGAATTATGAATTATAAGAAAAATCATCCATCAAGTGATTTAAGAAGCGAATTTGAAAAAGATTACCATAGAATCATAGGAAGCGCATCTTTTAGA
>JAILEJ010000146.1 GCA_024688095.1 Butyrivibrio sp. | reverse complement strand
ACAAATCTTGAAGGTATTCTTACATATTCATATAATCCTGATAAAGAAGATATTGCAAATAAAGAAAAAGAGATGGCAACTAAGAATCGTACTTTTGAAGGGTTTGTAAGAAAAGACGGTAAGGTTGGAATCAGAAATGAAATATGGATAATTCCAACGGTTGGCTGTGTTAATAATATTGCGCAGGCAATTGTAAAAGCAACAAATCCTATGGTAAAGGGAAGTGTAGATGAGGTTGTTACATTTACACACAATTATGGATGTTCTCAGACAGGTGATGATCAGGAGCATACAAGAACTATTCTTGCTGACTTAATCCACCACCCAAATGCCGGCGGTGTATTAGTACTTGGTCTTGGATGTGAAAATAGTAATATAGATACACTTATGCCATATATAGGTGAATATGACAAGGAAAGAGTAAAATTCCTTGTTTGTCAGGAATCAGATGATGAAATCGCTGATGGTATAGCACTTGTAGAAGAATTAATTGAGACTGTTTCAAAGGATAAAAGAGAGACTGTTGATGCTTCTAACCTTATAATTGGTCTTAAGTGTGGTGGAAGTGATGGATATTCAGGTATCACAGCCAATCCACTTGTAGGAAGAATCTCAGATACAATTGTAAGACATGGTGGTACATCAATTCTTACAGAAGTACCTGAAATGTTTGGTGCAGAGACAATTCTTATGAACAGATGTAAGGATGAGGCTACTTTTGATAAGACAGTTGCAATGATCAATGGATTTAAAGATTATTTCACAAAACAGGGAGAACCTATTTATGAAAATCCTTCTCCAGGAAATAAGGCTGGTGGAATAACAACACTTGAAGATAAATCACTTGGATGTACTCAGAAGTCAGGAAGTTTTCCTGTTATGAACGTAATGGAATATGGAGAGCGTACTGATGTAAAGGGGCTTAATCTTTTATGTGCACCAGGTAATGATCTTTGTGCTGCTACAGCACTTGCTTCTTCAGGAGCTCAGATTGTACTCTTTACCACAGGAAGAGGAACACCATTTGCATGTCCTGTTCCTACCATGAAAATTGCAAGTAATCCTACAATTGCTCATAAGAAGAGTAACTGGATAGATTTTTCAGCTGGAAGAATACTCGAAGGTAATACTTTTGAAGAACTTACAGATGAATTATGGGATAAAATCCTTAGAACAGCATCAGGAGAAAAGCTTAAGAGTGAGATAGCAGGCTTCCATGATATGGCTATATGGAAGCAGGGGGTAACATTATAATAAGAGTATTTGAAAATATTATAATGGTAAATATTATATAAAAGATAATAGAAATCAAAAAATCTCGTTGGAAGAATATAATTCATTCAACGAGGTTTTTTGATTAGATATTTAAAATAGTGTATTTAATTCAGTTATTTAATGGTGCAGAATCACGCATCTGAGCAGGAGAAATACCAAAAGTCTTTTTGAAAACTCTTCTAAAGGAGTTTGCATTATTATATCCAACAACCATATAAAGATCAGAAATATTAGATATTTCACCTGATTTAATAAGTCTTACACTTTCATTCATTCTTATGGATTCAAGATAGGTTGAAAAGTTTGTTCCGGTTTCTTCCTTAAACATATGTGAAAAATAGCTCTCAGAAATCTGGAATTTCTCACTTATTTTATTTAGGCCAAGTGAAGGATCTTTGTAATTATCATTAATATATTTTTGTATATTAACTATAAGCTGTTCTTCATTTGAAGTAGTTTTACATAGATCACATAATCTTAACGCAATATCTTCGCAAAGCTTTAAAGATAGCTTTTGTTCAAACATTGAATCAATTTCGCTAAAGTTTTCTGCCTTGTCAGGCGTTTCTTTTATGGCATTTCTGGCCTTGAAAAGAGTATTTCTGATATCTGAAAAAAGAAAGTTCATCAAATTAAAAGGAAGAGCTCGTTTTTCAAGATTTTCAGATCTTATTATCTTAAATATTTCATGTACCTGAGCATTTACACCATGAATTATGTAAGAATACAATTTTTGAGAAAGCTCAAGTGGATAGTAATATTCATTTGAATCTTTCTTGATTAGTTCATGTGGTATAAATATATAGTTTTTGGTTGTATAATTTATTGCTTCTACTGCCTGTTCATATGAACGCCACAAATTCATAAAGTTGGATTTTGGTCTGCCTACACTTGCATATAACCAGATAGAATAGTTATCAAGCAAATAGTTGTGAAGCTTTAAAATCTTTTCCTGGATGTTAAGCATTGCCTTATCATCAGGTTCTGTTGTATTAAGAAGAACTGCATAGCATCGTTCATCGGGACTGAATATATAAAGAGGAGATCCAATAAACATTGTAAATGCTTCTCTTATTATATTCTCACCTATTTCAATAGGAGCTGAAAAAGCCGTTTCACTTTCTGGTGAGTTAATATATTCGTTATCATAAATTACCATATATAAAACATTGAAACGCTGATTTTCAGCAGATAATCCTAAATAATTACGTATATATTTAAGTTCCTCTTCAGTATAAACCTGTCCCATCATAACTCTTCGTGCATAGGCGTTTTGTATTAGAGGCTTTTGCTCGTTTATTACCTGTTTTAAAGTATCATTATCTATTTCCATATCTGATAGCTGTTCTTTTAATTCAATCATAGGAGCACTGTTCTTCATTGATAAGAAATAAATAAGAATGAAACTTATAATTATGGCTGCGCTTATGATAATTATATAAATGATCTGATAGGAATGAAGTGTTCCAATTGCTGCGGATTTTGGAAGGACAAGATAATAGTTCCAGTCATTAAAGGTTGATACATAATGTATGGATTTCATATTAATTCCTTCCAGTTCAAGCGATGCCAGGTTTGATGAATCATATTGAAGATTTGAAATGCGTTCAACAAGAGATTCATCATACATATTCTGAGAATACATTAGATTTCCTTCAGAATCAGTTATTACAAGAAAACCATCATCATAAAAATCAATATCTGCAAAAATAGAAGCAAGCTTTTTGTCATCCATTTCAAATACGACCATGGAATTTGTCTCATTTACTGAATAATTGTTCAGATTAAGAGTATAAATATATGAACTTTGAGGATTACTGTTGTTTATATACTGGGACATTGAGATGAAAGTCTGGCAGTTATTACGATTGTGCATTAAATGATACCAGTTTTCATATTGTTCCATATTATATTTTCTTTCATATTTATAGAAGAGATCATTACTCATAAACTGTGATGATGAAAGAATATAATCAGTATTTTCCAAATAAATATAATAATTAGTAATAGGAAGCATTGTCTCTGTAGCCATATATAAAATAAGATCCTTTTGAGCAGTATATGCACTCATATAAAAAGAATCAGGCTTTGTTACATAATAAGTAAGAGACTGAACAGCAGAGGTTCCGATCTGGCCACATAAAACATCCATCATTTCAAAAGTGTAATTGAGATCAGCAGAAGACTGCTTAAGAGTTGTTTCATTCTGTTCCCAGAATCTGGTATCAATAGTACGAATACTGCTTGAGTAAAAGAATATTCCCAGGAAAAGAATAACAAAAAGAATGATACTATATGAAAGTACCATCTTTCTCAAAAAAGAAATATTAGAATTATCTTTTTGTGATTTATATGTATCTGTTTTATTTATGAAAATCAAAATATATCACCTTTTAAACAAAAAATATATGTAAAAACATTTAAAAATATAAATGTTAACTAATTAAATATTATATGAACAAAACATATTTTACATAAAAACTGTAATTAATACAACAGTTTTTATAAAAAAATGTAATCGTTTTCATTTCGGTCAAACCCTTATAAATAGCGGTGTGTGCAATATTTGAGCTAAAGAATTGCACCCTCTTCAAAAATTGATTCTTGTTTTTTTTATTAAAAAATTATAAAGTCAGATCATCAAGTGTAAGCGCTTACGAAAAAAAACAAATGTAAGCAAAAATTACACAGCTCATATTAAGGAGGGTTTATATGAAAAAGAAAGTTTTATCAACAATTCTTGCTCTGACAATGACAGCATCTGTTCTTACAGCATGTGGATCATCTGATTCTGCATCAACAGATACAGCTGAGCAGACAGAAGAAACAACAGAGGCTGCTGAAGAGACAGCTGAGGAAGCTACTGAAGAGGAAGCTACAGAAGAAACAGCTGAAGAAACAGCTGAAGAAGCTACTGAAGAGGAAGCTACAGAAGAAACAGCTGAAGCTACAGATGTAGAAAAGCCAGAAAAGATTACAATGATGGTTGATGGAACTCTTGTAACACAGGAGAACGGACGTGATGAGTTCGAAGCAGCTTGGGAAGCTCTTACAGGTATTGATCTTGAGATCAACCAGCCAGATCACGATGCTTACTATGATCAGGTAGGTCAGGTTATGGCATCAGGTGAACTTCCAGATGTTATTCTTCTTGATTCAACAAGATACACATCATATGCAACAATGGGTGTTCTTGCTGATATCACAGATATTTATGAAGGTTCAGATCTTCAGGCTAAAGTATCTGCTGCAGGAAATGATGCACTTATCGAAGGTATTAAGATTGATGGAAAGCTTTATGGTTTCACACCTACACGTGGTAATGGTTGTGTTACATATGTAAAGAAAGCTTGGCTTGATAACCTTGGACTTGAAGCTCCTACAACATATGAAGAGTACACAGCAATGCTTGAAGCATTCACAACAGGCGATCCAGATGGAAACGGTGTTGATGGAGATACATATGGTGTATCAGCTGCTGGATTTATCGGTGGTGAGGCTCCATACATTAACTATCTTCCAGAATTCTATCAGGATGCTTATCCAGGATTCTATCAGAAAGATGATGGAACATGGGCTGATGGATTTACAGAAGATGCTATGAAGGAAGCTCTTCAGAGAATTGCTGATGCTAATGCAGCAGGAATTATCGATCCTGAAACACTTACAAATGGTACTTCTGATTGTCGTAACAAGTTCTATGAAGATAAGTTCGGTGTATTCACATACTGGGCTGGAACATGGGCAACAAACCTTAAGACAAACCTTGAAGCTAACGGACTTGATGGTGAGCTTGTAGCTCTTGAACCAATCGCTGAAGTTGGTAACTATATTGAAAGAATTGCTCCTGTATGGTGTATCACATCTGCTTGTCAGAACGTTGAAGGTGTTTACAAATACTTCATCGAGACAATGCTTGATGGTGCTGATGTACAGATGTTATGGCAGTATGGTGTAGAAGGTGTTCACTGGTCAACAGCAGCTGAAGAAGTTTGTGGAAACACATATGCTGAAGGTGAGTTCCATATGCTTGAGAACCTTGAAAAAGAGGGAACACAGTATACAAAGAATCATCTTGATCCTAACCTTGTTCTTTCACCACTTGACAACGATCCAGGACAGGATGCAATTGCAGAAGAAGCTAAGTCAGCAGCTGAATTATTCTCAGCTAACTCAGTTGTAGCAGATCTTCCTATTACTACAGATGCTATGCAGCAGTACAATGGTGACCTTACAACTCTTAAGAATGAGCTTGTTGCTAACGTTGCACAGGGTAAGATTACTGTAGACGAGGCTTATGAGCAGTTTGAGTCACAGGGTGGCGCAGAGTGGTCACAGGCAATTGTTGATTCTTTGAATCAGTAATTAAAAACTAATGGATTTATTCCATAAATAATATCGGAGGGAGAATTACCTTCTCCCTCCATATTTATCTGTAATTATTTTAAAAAATTTCTTTTGAAATATGGAGAGGACTTAAGCTACCTATGAGTAAAAAAATAGATGAACAGACCAAAAAAAATCTAGCCATTTTAAAAGAAGCTAATAAGAGGAGTACAATCAAAAGAATGAAGAAGTATCGTGGCTTCTACGTAATGTTCTTACCTGTTTTTGTACTTGCCCTGATTTTCCATTATATTCCAATGATTGGAAATATCTATGCTTTCACTGATTATAAAGGAATTGCCGGCATGAAGGTAAACTGGGTCGGCCTCGAAAATTTCGCTAAAATGTTCAGTATGGCTGCATTCCACAGTGCTTTTTGGAATACACTATTTCTTAGTATTATCAAGCTGATCCTTAATACTGGAGCAGCAGTTATCATTTCACTTTTCCTTAATGAAATGGTTAATATTCATTTTAAAAAGATTACACAGACAATTATTTATCTGCCACACTTTATGTCATGGGTTGTTACAGCATCAGTATTCACACTTATTCTGTCCCCTACATCAGAAGGTATGGTAAATACACTTTTATTAAAAGCAGGTCTTATAGACAAAGGTATCTACTTCCTTGCTGAAGATACATGGTGGAAACCAATGTTCTTCGTAATTAACTTATGGAAGGATACAGGATGGGGAACAATTATATTCCTTGCAACACTTTCAGGAATAAGCCCTGATATTTATGAGGCAGCTTCAATTGATGGTGCCGGAAGATTCCAGAAGATGAGATACATCACTATGCCGGCTCTCCAAAATACGATTATTACGGTTCTTATTTTGAACCTTGCAAAGGTCATGAACCTTTTCGAATCTGTATTCGTTTTACAGAATGATGCGGTTCTGTCTACTTCTAACGTATTACAGACATATGTTTACTATCAGACTTTCAACAGTGGTACTATACCAAACTATGGTTACACAACCGCAGTAGGTCTTACAAAATCTATCGTTGGATGTATTCTTGTACTTGTTTGTAACTGGGCAAGTAAAAAGGTACGTGATGGACGTGGTATTGTTTAATTTTAATACGATAATTGAGGTGACAATTAATGGCTAATAGAGTAGCAATGAAAAAGAAAAAAACCCCGGTATTTTTGATTATAAACGCAATTGTATTCACTATACTTTGTCTTATAATTATTATTCCTATGTGGAAGGTACTGGTCGATTCATTTGATTTAAAGACAGCTTATGGTATGAAGCTTTGGCCTGAACAGTTTGGTTTTGCAGGTTATAAATCTGTATTCACAAACCCATCGCTTTATAAACCATTCCTGATTTCTGTTATAGTTACATTATCAGGTACATTTTTTGGTCTTGCAATTTCCACTCTTGGTGCTTATGTTCTTATTCAGTGGGATTTGCCAGGAAGAAACTTTTTTGCAGGATTCCTTCTTTTCACTATGATTTTTGAAGGCGGTATGATTCCTACATACCTCGTTGTAAGAGCTCTTCATATGACAAATACATTATGGGCAGTTACACTTATACCTGCTGTTAATGTATATGATCTGGTTCTTATGAGAAACTTCTTTGAAGGTATTCCTACAGCACTTTTTGAATCTGCAGATATTGATGGATGTGGTCCGGTTGGAACATTCTTTAGAATCGTTCTTCCACTTTCAAAAGCAGGACTTGCTTCTATCGGACTTATGTTTGCAGTTAACTACTGGAACAACTATACAAACTTCAAGCTTTATATTACAAATCAGGATCTTTACAACTTCCAGATGAAGCTTAGAAGTATTATCATGGGTAGTGATCTTCCGCAGGCCAATGGAGGTGCCACGGAAAATACGGTTAAGAACGCAGCCGTTATTGTTGCGATTCTGCCATTCATGATCGTATATCCTTTCCTTCAGAAGTATTTCGTAAAAGGTATCAATATTGGTGCCGTAAAAGAATAATGAAACATATATGGATAGGTTATTTTTAACCTATCCATATTTCGTTAAAAAAATAATTTAACCTGTGAGAAATAACATTCTTTCAGGAATTACAAAAAATGGAGTTTTATATTATGAGAAGAATATTTTGGGCAGGCGATTCGACTGTAACAACTAATAAGATCAGTTCATATCCACAAACAGGTATTGGACAGGCTTTTGACAGATATACAAGAGATGATGTAATTGTATATAATCATTCTGTAAATGGCAGAAGTACCAAAAGCTTTATAGATGAAAGCAGACTTGCCAGAATTTATGATGAAATTTCAGAGGGTGATTTTCTCTTTATACAGTTTGGACATAATGATGAAAAAGTAAATGACCCTGCAAGATATACAGATCCTGATGGTGAATATATTGTTAATCTTGGGAAATTTGTTAATGTTGCAAGAAATAAGGGAGCGTATCCTGTATTTATTACTTCCCTTGAAAGACGTCTTTTTGATGAAAATGGTAATCTTAAGCCATCAGAGCATGAGCCATATGTTAAAGCAGTAAAAAAGGCCGGTGTTAAGTTTGATGTACCTGTAGTTGATCTCTGGACAATGAGTAGAGAGTTTCTTACTAAAGTAGGTGATGAAGACAGTAAGAAGTATTATATGCACCTTGCACCAGGCGAGGCTTCATGGAAGCCCGAAGGACAACAGGATAATTCTCATTTAAAATACGAGGGTGCATGTATATACGCAGGTATGATTGCAAAAGGGCTTATTGAACTTGGCGGAATATACAGAACTCTTGTTATAGAAGATTCAAAGGTTGATATTGAAATTAATGGATAAAAAATAGTGGGAGATTTTTGAAGCGTAGTGACAAAAATCATATAAATCTCTAGTTTGAGACTTGAATGAGGTAGAATATGCAAAACGAAATATTATGGAAATCAGACCTTGGAAATGGAAAATTTAAAAATCCTTTTTTATTTGCAGATTATAGCGATCCTGATGTTATAAGAGTAGGTGATACTTATTATCTTACAGCATCAAGCTTCAACTATACACCAGGGCTTCCTATACTTACATCACATGATCTTGTAAATTGGAAACTCGTTAATTATGCAATTGATAATATATCTGAAGCAGGAAAAAGACATGAGGAAATATTAAAAAGCTTTGATATACCCAGGCATTCAGAAGGTGTATGGGCACCCGCAATAAGATATCATGATGGAATGTTTTATATTTATTATGGAATGCCGGATGAAGGAATCTATGTTGTAAGAACAAAGGATCCACTTGGCAAATGGGAAGAACCTGTTTGTGTGCTTGAAGGTAAAGGTCTTATAGATTCATGTCCATTTTGGGATGAGGATGGAAAAGCGTATATAATTCATGGCTATGCAAAAAGCAGAATCGGATTCAAGAGTATACTTGGTATATTTGAAATGTCTTTAGATGGAATGAAGGCTATTACTGAAGATCATTTTGTATTTGATGGAAATGATCCTAAACATCCTGCTCTTACCATTGAGGGACCAAAGGTATATAAAAGAAATGGTTTTTATTATATTCTGGCACCGGCTGGTGGTGTAAAACAGGGATGGCAGGTTGCACTTAGAAGCAAAAATATATATGGACCATATGAAATACATACAGTAATGGAACAGGGTAATACTGTTATTAATGGACCTCATCAGGGAGGACTTGTGGATACAGTAAATGGTGATGAGTGGTTTATTCATTTTCAGGATAAAGGCTTGTATGGCAGAATCTGTCATCTACAGCCTGTAACATGGATGGAAGACTGGCCTGTAATGGGGGTAAATATAGATAACGAAAGACTTTGTGGTGAGCCTGTAATAGAATGTGCTATGCCAAATACAGGAGTACATGATGATATAACATATCTTCAGTCATCAGATGACTTTGAAGGCGGGATATATGGACTTCAGTGGCAGTGGCTTGCAAATCATTACGAAAATTTTGTAAGAAAAAATGATAATAAAGGACTTATCCTTAATGCATTGAAGTTATATACAGATGAAGAACCTGTTTTATGGAAATGCCCAAATGTACTTACACAAAAGCTTGTTTGCCCTGAGTTTGAAATGGAAATAGAAATTGATATCGATGGACTTTCAAATGGCGATAAGGCTGGTGTAATAATGATGGGAGGACAGTATGCATATGCAGCTGTTTCTCTTAGAAATGATAAATATGAGCTTTGTTATTATGAATCCTGTGGATCGGATTCTGACAAAAAAGATGTTCTTGTAGAAAAAGATGAGCTTGATATAAAAGACAAAAAGAAGTTAATGTTTAAGATGATCTTTAAAAAGAATTCGAAAGATAAGCCGGTTTTAAATATTTTCTATTCGTTTGACGGACATGAATTTGAAAAGACTGCCTGTGAATTTGAACCATCAGATCATACATGGGTAGGAGCAAAGACTGGAATTTTCTGCATTTCAGAAAATGATAATTCAACAGGATTTGCTAAATTCAATAATGTAAAAACAAAATCACTTTAAAAAAGCCAGGGAAATATGTTAATATTAATAATTGCGGGTTGTAATGACTCGCAATTATTTTTTATTTAAATATTTATTTAAATTTTTAGATAAACATCAGTATTTATTTCATAAGAGTGAGGAATTGGCAAAATGCAGGAAAATGTTACAGAAAATCCTTTAGGGACAAAAAAGATCAGTACACTTGTCAGAGAATTTTCGATTCCAAGTGTTGTTTCGATGCTGGTAAGTTCATTGTACAATGTTGTTGATCAGATATTTATAGGGCAGGGTGTCGGTTATTATGGAAATGCAGCCACAACGGTAGCTTTTCCTTTAACTACAATTTGTCTTGCTATTATGCTTTCTATAGGTATAGGTTCAGCAGCACAGTTTTCACTTTATTTGGGAAGAAAAGAAGAAGACGAAGCAGCAAAGGTTGTTGGAAATGGATTTTTAATGATGGTAACATTTGGAACCGTATATGCTGTTCTTGCAGAAATATTCCTTCCACAACTCCTTATTCTTTTTGGCGCTACCTCGGAAGTATATCCATATGCTCTTTCTTATACAAGGATTGTTTTACTTGGAATGCCATTTCTTGTTGTATTAAATGGTCTTAGCAATCTTGCAAGAGCAGATGGTTCACCAAAATATTCAATGAATACTCTTGTCATGGGTGGCATTATAAATACAATTCTTGATCCGATATTTATTCTTGGATTTAAATGGGGAGTTGCAGGTGGTGCAGCGGCAACAGTAATTGGACAGCTTGCTTCATTTGTTTCAGCAATATTATATTTAAAGAAATTCAAGAGAGTTAAGCTCGAAAGACGTCATTTTAAGATGACAGGGCAGAGAATTATAAGAACACTAACAATGGGTATGAGTAATGGTATAACTCAGATTTCAAATACTATAGTTCAGATTGTGCTTAATCAGTCTCTGGTTCACTATGGAGCTGCCACAGAATATGGTTCTGATATTCCTCTTGCAATAAATGGTATTGTTGCTAAGGTAAATTCACTGCTTCTTGCATTCTTTATTGGTGTGCAACAGGGAATGCAGCCTATTGTCGGATTTAACTATGGTGCAAAAAAGTTTTCCAGAGTTAAAGAGACATACAAGCTTTGTGCAATTATTGATTTTACACTTGGAACTATAGGATTCTTTTTCTTTGAAGTTTTCCCAAGACAGATAATTTCAATGTTTGGTAATTCTGATTCTGAGCTTTATATGCAGTTTGGAGTTATGTTTATGAGAGCATGGCTTTTTATGTCAATGGTAAATGGTTTGCAGATGCTTTCTTCAAATTTCTTTGCAGCAATTGGAAAGCCTATAAAAGGTGCAATTTTGTCACTGACAAGGCAGGTTATATTCCTTATGCCTCTCATAATTATACTTGGAGCAGTAATAGGTCTTCAGGGAGTTGTTATTTCAGCTCCAATAGCTGATTTTATGGCATTTGTTGTAGTTATGATATTTATAAATAATGAAATGAAGAGTATAACTGTTTTGGAATCATATAATTAAAGAAAAAGACTTCTTGGTCACCTCAATCATTGAGATACAAGAAGTCTTTTATATATTAATTGAATTTTGCTTCTTTTGCATATTTCCACATGGTTTCAATATCACTGTCTGTCATACCAAATCTGTGGGCAAGAGAGATTTCATGTGGAAGATTTGTATTAGAAACGGTTCGGTTATCTGTATTCAAAGATATTTTTACTCCCATATCAAAAAGCTTTTTAATTGGGTAATCATTTACGTTTGGAAATACCTTTGTATCTATATTACTTTGTGGACATATTTCCAATGTTACATTTTCTTTTATTATTCGTTCAATTAATTCAGGATCATATATACAGTTAACGCCATGGCCTATACGTTTTGCACCGAAGTCAATTGCAGCAGCAATACTATCAGGACCAGCAGCCTCACCTGCATGAATGGTATATGGAATATCAAGCTTAAATGCGTGCCTAAAAAGATCCTCAAAATCAGAGGTTGGAAAGATTGCTTCTGCACCTGCAAGGTCAATGGCACAGACTCCTTTACCAAGATACTTTTTTGCTACATTTATTGTTTCTATATTTAGAGCATGATTGTCAGATCCTCTCATACAACATAGAATAAGTGATACTGTAATTGATGGGCATTCTTTCATAGCTCGTCTGATACCTGATATAACAGCTTCTGTGACTTCTGTCTGTGACAGACCATCTTTCATTGAAGAGGATGGCGCAAATCGTATTTCTGCATATTCAAGGCCTTCTTTTGCAAGATCCTGTGTAAGCTCATAGGCAAATCTTTCTATATGAGAAGCTTTCTGAAACACCATTAGTGGAAGAGTAAATTTATCCAGATATTCATTAAGATCCCTGCAGTCTGGGGGACATATCATTTTATTTTTTACATCTTCGGCATTATAACATCCAAGATCAATGTTTTCAGTACATGCTATATCCCATACTGTTTCAGGTCTGAGAGATCCATCAAGATGAAGGTGTAATTCTAACATTTTTTCTCCTAAATTTTTAATGATATTTTTTACCGATACATGAGTATTCGATATATGTAATTGATGTCAGGGGTAAAAAGTAAATTTTACTCTTATCATCATGTAAATTATATTATAAACATATTTTCAATATCTGGAAATAATAATGTATTCTGCTATATTTTGTGCTATTATAAAGTAAGAAGTGCAAATATTGTACTTTTATTAGTTTTGTGGAGGGAATAAAAATGAATACAAATAAGCAGATGAATTTGTTCAGGGGGATTCTTGTTTTTCTCACTGTTTTTCTTATGATGATCACAGGAAAATCTATGGATGCAAAAGCTGTGACATCTAATTATTTTTCAATTGATGGTTCAATGAACTCTTTTGATATTTCTACAAATGGCGATGGATGGAAGTGGGATGCCAGTACCAATAATCTTACACTTACTAAATTTACCGGTTCAGAAATAAAGATTATTTCATCAGATAGTGGAATCAGTAATTTTATGATCACTCTTAGTGGAACTAATTCTTTTACAAATGATAGCAGTACTGTTATAGATGCAGCTATTTATTGCGAAGGTGCAAATCTTACTATATGTGGTGACAGTGAGTCTAAACTTATTGTTGGCAGAACAAAGTACAAAAATGCGGTTAGTTGTACTGGCGGAAATCTTACAATGATGAATACTGGTATATCAATAAAATTTACTGATAGTAATGCAGAGCATGGTTTATATTCAGATAATGCAATATATATTGATGGACTTGAAGGAACTATTTCTGCAACAAAAGCTGTTTATTCTGATGGCGGATTAATTTCTATCAGTGGCAGTACTATAGATAAATATGTTGCAGCTTGTAATGGAATAAGCTGTATCAACGACAAAGACCTGGGAACATCTTGTACTGAACTTAGCACATTCCTTAATAATATTTCAAAGGAAGTTACATTTACATATACTGCTGATAAAAAAGTTGAAATGGCAGGGCTTTCTATTGGAAAAACATTTAATGACGATAATATAAAATACAAGCTCATAAGTTCAACTGAAGTTGCAGTAGTGGGTATGGTTGATAAGAAAAAAAAGAAAATAACAATACCAGACACTGTAGATTTTTCACAGGATATTTCTTTTAATGTTGTATCTATTACTAAAGATGCATTTAAGAAATGCACAAACGTTAAAAAACTTGTCATTGGAAACAATGTTACTGAAATAGAAAAGAGAGCATTTCGTGGATGTACAAGTCTTAAGACTGCAACTATTGGTACAGGGCTTACAACTATAAGATCTTTTGCATTTAAAGATTGTAAGAATCTTGCTACTGTAACTATTAAATCAACAAAGCTTACAACTGTTGAAAAGAAAGCCTTCACATCTATTAAAACAAATGCAACAATCAAGGTTAAGAGCTCAAAACTTAAAGCTTACAAGAAACTCTTCAAAAAAGCAGTCAAAAAAGTAAGCATGCTCAAAAAAATGTAAATTTCAAATTTTGAACTTCTACTAGTTGGATTGACTATATTAAAAGCCTATTTCGTTCAGAACACGCTTTCGCTCCGATTTGGATGTAAGCGTACTAAATTCAAAGAACCTTATTTCAGATAAAAAGATATCTGTAATAAGGTTCTTTTCATTAAATGCGCACATCCAAATAAGGGTTCTTCTCTGAAATAGGCTTTTATATAGTCATTTTCAACTACTGTAAGTTTAGTGGAAAAATTGTTTTTTTATTCTAAATCTATTCTTACAGGTGAACTTTTCAAAAGATTAAATGTGGATTTGGATTTTTAAATGCAGAGAAGAACCCTTATGAGGCGCGCGTACTTAATGAAAAAAGACGTATGACAGACATTTGGCTGTTATACGTCTTTTTGAATTTAGTTCGCTTACGCCGAATTCGGAGCGCGAGCGTGTTCTGAACGCATTTAAATATTCAAATCCACCTTTAAAAAGTAGAAAAGTTCATCGTGCGTTAGATAATTAAATGGTTAGTTTGGGGCTTATTGGTGTTATAATAAAAATAATTTGACGCAATGAATTGGAGGACAGTTTAATGATTCAGGATATTTATCCGCATAAATTTTACAATCAATATGATCCATCAAAGAAAGCTGATGATGAAAGTATTGTTTTGTGTTTTAAGGACTCTGAAATTCTTATAAGTGGAGAACTTTTTCCAAAACTTAAAGATTTGAAAAATGTAAATAGAGAAGATCTTATATACCTTTTTTCCGTAGATGGAGAAAACAGTTATTTTCTGTTAAATGAAGAGCTTGAAGAAATTCCAGAAGGTTATTCTTTTGTTGGTATAAAGAAACTTAGAAATAATGGTTTTAACAAAAAATATCGTGTCTTTGCATGTTATACTGCATGGCAGTTAAATAACTGGTATAAAAATAACAGATTCTGCGGAAGATGTGGAAAACGTACATCTCTTGATACAAAAGAAAGAGCTATTAGATGTGAGTGTGGAAATATCATATATCCTCGAATTGTACCTGCTGTTATTGTAGGTGTAATAAATAAGGACAAGTTACTTGTAACAAAATATAACAGAGGTTTTACTCAGTTTGCTCTTGTCGCTGGATTTACAGAAATTGGAGAAACTCTGGAAGAGACTGTCGAAAGAGAAGTAATGGAAGAAGCAGGCCTTAAGGTGAAAAATATAAGATATTATAAGTCACAGCCATGGGGAATTGTGGATGATATTCTTGCGGGATTTTACTGTGATGTTGATGGTGACGACACAATAACAATGGACTCAGAAGAACTAAAAGTTGCTGAGTGGAGAAAGGCTGAAGATATTGAACTTCAAACTGATGATTTTAGTCTTACCAATGAAATGATGAAACGCTTTAAAGATGGCGAAAAATGTTAATTTAACAAGTGGGGATTAGTTCATGAATTTAATTGAAGCAATAAGAAACAATGATCTGGAAAAGGTAAAAGAAATACTTATAAAGGAGCCTGCAATTGTTGATGGAGAGAGCTTTTTTGAGGCTGCCAGAGTAGGAGATATCGATGTTGTTAAGTATTTTGTAGAATACTCAAGAATAAGTCTGAATGAGAGGGATGAAAGACAAAGAAGTGTTCTTCATTACAGTGCGCTTTCTAACAGAGCGGACACATTTGAATATCTTGTTAATAAATGCGGTATGTCACCCTTTGAAGGAGATAAGGACCTTGTGACTCCATGGGAAATGGCTGTAAATGCCAAATCTGATAAGATAATCAATTGGCTCGAAAACAGGTACAACTCAAAATTAGAAGACTATTATCATAACCCAATACGCAGAGGAATGTATCCTGATCCTTCCATATGCAGGGTGGGTGATGATTATTATATGGTAAATTCGTCTTTTATATTTTTTCCATGTATTCCAATTTCACATTCAAAGGATTTGATTAATTGGGAAATAATCGGTTATGCCATTACAAATCCAAAGTGGGCACATCTTGATGAACTTGAAGGTGGACGCGGATACTGGGCACCTGATATTTCTTACTATGAAGAAAAATTTTATATTACAGCTACATATAGATTAAATGATGTACCTCCAACTTACAGAAGACAGATAGTAGTATCATCTGATAAACCGGAGGGACCATATTGCGAGCCTTCATTTATAGATGAAGACGGAATTGATCCCAGCATCTTTAATGATGATGATGGCAGAAGATATATGTTGTTAAACAGAGGTGCGAGAATACTTGAACTTGATAAAACAGCAACAAGGCAGATATCTGATGCAAGCCTTTTGTATTATGGAGATATGAAAAGAGCTCCAGAGGGTCCGCATTTATTAAAAAAGGATGGTTACTATTATCTTATTCTTGCAGAAGGCGGAACAGGAATAGGACATCGCGTTACAGTTGCAAGATCAAAGACTCTTTTTGGAGATTATGAGGAGAGTCCTTATAATCCAATTATGATTCAAAGAGATCCGAATGCAGCAATACAAAGGTGTGGTCATGGAGATCTTGTCGATACTCCTGATGGCAGATGGTATATGGTATATCTATGTGGCAGACAGCTGGAGGATAAATGGAGCATTCTTGGAAGAGAAACTGCAATTGATCCCGTTGACTGGACTAAGGATGGATGGCCAATTGTTAATAGAGGAAACGGGCCTTCAGCCATGCAGCTTAAACCATTCAGGGATTATAAAAAAGTAAGTGATGATGACTTATCTAAGCTTTCTTTTGCGGGGCTTCCAATGAATATGATGACACCAAGACCATTTGAAGATGGCGGTGTTGAAGTGATCAAAGATGGAAATATCTGTTATAAATTAAGAGGCAGCAGGGCACCTCTTTCAAATGTTGACAGTAGAAATATATTACTTCAAAGGCAGACAGATTTTTCATTTTCTTATGAGGCATTAATGTCTTTTGAAAAAATGGAAAATGGTCAGAATGCAGGTATAATCGGATATTATGACGAAAATACATGGATAAGCTTTGGAGTTATAAAAAAGGAAGATGGATATTATTTATTCACTCAGGAGCATATAGGGGATGATGATAATATCTTTTATTCCACAGATAAGTTATGGGAAAATGACAGTGAAGCAGTAAAAGATGGAATTACTTTAAAGATGGATACAGATAAGCTTTGCAGGAAATTTAGTTATAAGCTCTTTGATACAAATAGCTTTGTAGAATTTAATTCATTTGATAATGTTTATTACCTTTGCGATGAGGGAATAAAAAGAGGTAAAAGATTTACAGGTGCACTGACAGGAATGTATGCATATAGCGGAAAAGAAGCAGAACCTCTATTTGCAGACTTTAAAGCTGTAGAATACAGACCATGTTAATTTTGTTCAATATAATACAGTTATCTGAATGAAATAGAATTTTACTGTTTTTGAAATAATAGTATCATTATAAAAGTGGATTTTTAGTTTAGTGGGAGTTTTATTTATGGA
>JAILEJ010000145.1 GCA_024688095.1 Butyrivibrio sp. | reverse complement strand
TGTAGCAAGACCGAACTCATCACGAAGAACTTTAACCTTAGCATACTTGATAGCACTAAGTGAATCGATAACGTGTGAGAAACCTGCAATACCTGTTGCAAATGTTCTTCTAAGGTCTGTATCGATAAGAGCCATCTCAGCAGCTTCATAGTAATACTTATCGTGCATATAGTGAATGAGGTTGAGGATATTTACATAAAGTCCAGCAACCCAGTCAAGCATAAGGTCATACTTATGCATAACTTCATCATAGTCAAGGTATTCTGATGTAATAGGAGCAAGTTCTGGTCCGCACTGCATTGGCTTACCATTCTTGTCCTTATGCTTCTCATCCTTACCACCGTTGATAGCGTAAAGAAGAGCCTTAGCAAGGTTAGCACGTGCACCGAAGAACTGGATTTCCTTACCTGTCTGTGTAGCAGATACGCAGCAGCAGATGCTGTAGTCATCGCCCCAGATTGGCTTCATAACATCATCGTTCTCATACTGGATTGAAGATGTCATAACTGAAATCTTAGCAGCATACTTTCTGAACTGTTCAGGAAGTGCTGAAGAATAAAGTACTGTAAGGTTTGGTTCTGGTGAAGGTCCCATGTTCTCAAGTGTGTGGAGGAATCTGTAGTCGTTCTTTGTTACCATGTGACGGCCATCCATTCCGATACCAGCAACTTCAAGTGTAGCCCATACTGGATCTCCTGAGAATAACTGGTTGTATGACTCGATACGAGCAAACTTAACCATTCTGAACTTCATTGTCATGTGGTCGATAAGTTCCTGAGCCTCTGACTCTGTAAGTGTACCTTCTTCAAGATCTCTATTGATATAGATATCAAGGAATGTTGAGATACGTCCAACTGACATAGCAGCACCATTCTGAGTCTTGATAGCAGCAAGGTAACCGAAGTATAACCACTGAACAGCTTCCTTAGCGTTCTTAGCTGGGCCAGAAATGTCATAACCATAAATCTTAGCCATTTCCTTCATTCCCTGAAGAGCTCTGATCTGCATTGTGATCTCTTCTCTTAAACGAATGATATCATCTGACATATCACCATGACCGCAGTTCTTGAAGTCTTCCTTCTTCTTTGCGATAAGGTAATCAATACCGTAAAGAGCTACTCTTCTGTAGTCACCTACGATACGTCCACGTCCGTATGTATCAGGAAGTCCTGTTACGATATGTGTGTGACGTGCAACTTTCATTTCATCTGTATAAGCATCAAATACTGCCTGGTTGTGTGTCTTGTGATACTCATTGAAGATCTGCTCGTACTTAGGATTTACATCATATCCGTACTGTCCAGCAGCCTGCTGAGCCATCTTAATTCCACCGTATGGCATGAATGCTCTCTTAAGAGGCTTATCTGTCTGAAGACCAACGATCTGCTCGAGATCCTTCATACTCTCATCAATGTATCCTGGGCCATATGCTGTAAGACTTGAAACAACTTCTGTCTCGCACTCAAGTACGCCACCTTTATCTCTTTCAGCCTTCTGTAATTCCTGAAGTCTTCCCCAGAGCTTATTTGTTGCATCTGTAGGATCTGCAAGGAATGACTCATCGCCATCATACTGAGTGTAGTTGTTCTGAATGAAATCACGAACATTTACATCATCAACCCATTTTACGCCTTTAAAGCTTCTCCATTCGTCTCTCATGTTTCTCTTTCCTTTCCTTCTCTAAAAAACTTAACTACAATTGTTATTTGTTTTTGTAGCTATAATATAACAAAACCAATTTACTAATTCTTTGACTCAAATCAAAAATTCAATTGGATTTTGAACAATTTTATCGGCTTTGATACAATTGTCTGAGTCCATCATAATCTAATATCTTCAGTTTGCCGTATCCAAGCCTTTCCACATATCCTTCGTCCTGCATTTCGCCAAGCTTTCTACTAACAGTCTCAACTCTAAGACTTATACTTGCTGCAATATCTTCAAGTCGTAAGTCTATTGTATCTCCTATACTCCTGTCTCTTCTATATAGAAGAAAACCTGCAAGTCTGGCTATAGGATCCTTAGTTGATAACAACATATTTCTTTCATTTGCATCGTGAAGTTTGCGTGATAGTAGAAGTATTACTCTCATTGCTGCATCAGAATTTCTTACTACTCTGTCGAAATCATTTCGATATATTTTACATATACCTACTTTGGTAAGACACACTGCAGAATATGGGAATTTACTGTTTTCCAGGAACATACTCTCCCAGATTGTATCTTCATCGGAAAGAATCATTATTATATTCTCTCTTCCGTCACCATCAAAATTACACAGCTTAACCTGGCCTTTTCTGATGATTACGATAAAATCTGCTGTTTCTCCTTCATTAAAGATGAACTGACCTCTTTTGAGTTCCTCATATTTCATCTTACTGATGAGTATTTCCTGCATCTCGACTGGCAAATCTCTTATAAGTGGAATATTGCGTGCATAAAATTCTGTAACTTCTTTTATTTTCACAATCAATTTCCTTTTTTATATAACCAATTTTAATGTCAGCAACTCTAATATACACCATTTTTCAATGTTTTCAAGTACTAAATCATTTTTTTATTTAATTAGTTTTTATTTTCAGTTTTCTTTATTTGCTTTTTATAAAATGTCCATATTTTATCCATATTGGTCTTTTATTATATATTTATCAGAAGGAAAACTTCTGACTCCCCCAACAAAACTTTTTTCATACCGGGCTATTTGGTTCCCCACCTAATAGCCCCTCCTCCCAAAAATGAACCCCATGTGGGTGTAGTTAGATAAAGGGCGCTACACATTAGCTTGTGTAACGCCCTTACGTATTGTCTTTTTTCATTTTAAATATAACTTTTTATATTTTACATTTTATTAATTAGTTACGTTTCATATGGAAAAACTTTTCCAAACATTTTTACTCCGGCAAAAAATTTTCCACATTTTGAAAGTTCATCCAAAACTCTGTCATAGGTTGATGCACTCTCCATCCAGGTTGCCTTTTCTATACCTGCTACTACAACTGGACAAACCAGGATTCTGCTCCTTATAAATTCGGATTGAAAGGTCATAAGTGCACGTCTTGCGTGGTATGCCTTGCAGCACAAAATTATCTTCTTTATTGAAATGCCTAGATCTGATGCTTTTCTATATGCTTTCTTGGCATTTTCAAATGTATTTGTTGAACCATTTTCCTTTATTATCGCATCTTCGCTTACACCCTCTTTTATAAGAAGATCATAAAGATAATCCGCTTCAGTTTCATATTTTGCTTCTGAATCTATTTTGCCTTCAGCCTCTTCCATGAAACTTTTTACATGCATTGAATATCTGCCTGTTACCATTATCTTGGGTGCATAGCCCTCTTTCCACAGCTTAGCGGCCTGTTTTGTAAGTTCAGGTCCACCGCTTACTGTTCCTGGAATTATTATAAGATCAGATTTTTCAGGTTCATCACTTACAAATATAAAATTTCCGATGTCTTCAAAAGATCTGGAATTAACCATTACTTTTGTCTCTCCGTTCTATAAGTCTGCAAATTTTGTCTTTAAAAAATAAGTTCCTTTTTATCTTGCCATAATCTTTTCTATCTCAGCTATATAGATTGTATGGTAATCGCCATTACTATAATACTTATCAATTATTTCCTGGCTTATAAAGCTTTGTTCTTCAAAGGGCTGTTTAAATGCAACCCTGGCAAGAATTACTGTCATGGCTTCATCAAGATAAGGTATTCCCTGGTCATAGCCTACATTTAATCTGGCTCCGGCAATTTTGTCCTCATTTCTTCCAGATACCTTTCCCATATAATTTTTTAGGCCATGATGCTTTTTATCATCCATAAAGTTTATTGAAAACTCATCAGATGCGTCCAAAAGCTCTTTTGTATATCTGCTTTCTCTTACAAAAATAAACACGCACAATTTATCCCAAATGCGTCCTACTCCGCCCCAGGAAGCTGTCATTGCATTTGCTTTATCTCCGTCTGCTGCTGTTATAAGCATCCAGCTATTATCGTCAAATTTAAGTGGTCCGCCTTCAAGCATTTCATAATCTAATGGCTGAAATGTGTGCATATTTTGTACCTTTCCCTCTCATAGAAAACAATCAGAAGTCTCTTATTCTGTCATCATCAGTAAGTCCTGTATTTTCAATTTTTAAGATAGTTACATCATAGCTGTAATTATCATTGACCTTTATACTTACTTTTTCTCCTGTCTTATGACCTATAAGCTGTTTGCCAAGTGGTGATTCTATACTTATAAGTCCTTTTAACGAGTCTCCTCTTACAGTAGTTACAATTTTATATACTTCTTCGGAACCATCCTCTTCAATTCTGACAGTTACCGTTTTATTCATTCCAACTTCATCTTCTGATGTCTTATCATCTATAACCTTTGCAGTTTTTATCATTCTCTCTAGAAATCTTATTCTGCTTTCATTCTGATTTTTGGCCTTTTTTGCTGCATAGTATTCAAAGTTCTCACTAAGATCGCCCTGTGCTCTGGCCTCTTTAACGTGCTCTAACAGTTCTTTTCTGACCACGATCTTTCTATGGTCGATTTCTGCCTGCATATCTTCTATATCCTTTTTTGTAAGCTCGTTATACACCTTACTCACCTCTGTATTTCTATGTTTACTTTTGGATAATAATATCCAACTCTTATTTATATTTTACACGATTAATTCGATTAAAAATAGTCAAAATTTAAATACTGTCTGACTAAACACCTGATATCTTTTATTCTTTAATACAAAAACTTCCCTTTAGCCTTAACTAAAGGGAAGTTCTTA
>JAILEJ010000479.1 GCA_024688095.1 Butyrivibrio sp. | reverse complement strand
TGAAGGTGGCTCATGCATAGCAACTGCTTCAAATACTATTTCATTAAGAACTCCTGTTGCAACACGCATAGAATTATTAGCAAGAACAACATCTATCATATCATAAATCTTTGGTAGTCTTTGACCTGTTAAGGCAGATATATATATTATTGACGCATAAGGCATAAAGGACAATATGCTTCTTATGTTCTCACTAAATTTATTAACTGTCTTATTATCTTTCTCAATTGCATCCCATTTATTAACTGCAATAATTATACCCTTACCACGTTCATGTGCTATACCTGCAATCTTAGCATCCTGTTCTGTAACACCTTCATCTGCATTTATAACAAGTACTGCAACATCTGCTCTCTCTACAGCACTGACAGTTCGAATGATCATATAACGTTCGAGTTCATCCTTAACCTTACTCTTTCTTCTAAGACCAGCTGTATCAATAAATGTATATTTTTTCTTATTGTAAGTAATTTCTGTATCTATTGCGTCTCTTGTTGTTCCAGCAACATCAGAAACAATAAGTCTGTTCTCGCCGAGAAGCTTATTGATTATTGATGACTTACCAACATTTGGCTTTCCTATAATTGCAACCTTAATACTGTCATCTTCATCATCTGATGTAACAGATTCAGGGAAATGCTTAACAACTTCCTCAAGAAGATCTCCTATTCCCTGTTTATTTGCTGCACTAATAGCAAATGGATCACCTATTCCAAGGTTATAAAACTCATAAACATCATGACTATCTCTCTTATAGCTGTCAACCTTGTTAACTGTAAGTATTACAGGCTTACCACTTCTTCTAAGCATATCAGCAACTTTAGAATCTGAGTCTGTAAGACCTTGCCTGACATCAACCATAAACAGAATTACATCAGCTGTGTCTATGGCAATTTGTGCCTGTTCTCTCATCTGTGAAAGAATAACATCATTTGAATCAGGCTCAATACCACCTGTATCTACCAAAGTAAAATTATAATTAAGCCATTCAACATCCTGATATATTCTGTCTCTTGTAACACCAGGCGTATCTTTGACTATAGAAATATTTTTTCCTGCAAGTGCATTAAAAAGTGTTGATTTACCTACATTTGGTCTTCCAACAACTGCAACTATCGCTTTTCTACCCATATATCCTCTTTCTAAAAAATTTAAAACATATCAACATTAAAAAATATATCACATTTTTTAACTAAAATGCACATATCATTCTATTAATATAAAAAAATTTAAATTTTTTTATACAAATTCTTCCGGATCAAGTTTAAAAAGACCCGAAACTAAATAATACCCGGGAGATTTAATAATGTCAATCGGAGTTCCAAGAGCTTCCTCTATCTGGGGTACAGTAATATCATCAAGAAGATAATTTTCACCACTTCTAAGTACATTTTGTGGTAAAAACATTCTGTTTCCTTTTTCTCTGTTTTTCATCTGTTTAATAATATCCTGTCCTGTAAGAAGTCCTGAAACAGTAATTCTTTCCCCAAAAAACTCATTAACTATCTCATATACATGAACCTTAAGTCCTGGACAAACTTCCATTGCTTCATCTATAAGCATTTTTATATAAGGATAAATAAGTCTTCCTGTTGCTATAGATAATTCATCAGAATAATCCTTGAGATATTCAGAATGGTTATCTACAACATACTTAAGTGCATCTCTAAATTCATCTATAAGAAGTCTTACCATTCCAACTCCATTTTCGAGCTGTCCATAATCATCGTACTTTTCAGCAGGTGGAATATCCATATCTGCAATCATATACCATTCATCACTTGCATGGACAAAATGATTGCCAGTTTCTTCATAAACCTTATCCTGCCAGTACTCAATTTCCTTAATAACCTCTTTGGCATCTTCTTTAGTAAAAGGCTCAAGTGGGTAAAGCCCTTCTCTGAATTTCGAAAGTCCAACCGGAACAATTGATACACTCTTTAAATTGGGACGAAGGTCATTTAAATCTGCCAATGAACGATGAAGCTCTGCCCCATCATTAACACCTTTGCAAAGAACTATCTGACCATTAAGTTCAATACCAGAATCTGGAGCACAAAGTCTTTTTACTTTATCAAGTGCTTCTCCAGCAAATCTATTATGAAGCATTTTTACTCTTAACTCAGGATTTGTGGTCTGGAACGAAATATTGATTGGAGATAGGTGATATTTCAATATCCTATCTATATCCTTATCAGACATATTTGTCAGAGTTACGTAATTACCCTGCAAAAAAGACAATCTTGTATCATCGTCTTTAAAATAAAGCGTATCACGCATGCCTTTAGGCATCTGATCTATAAAACAGAATATGCATTTATTACTGCATGATTTATAATCATCCATTAATCCATTATCAAAAATGATACCAAGATCATCATCATATTCCTTATCTATTTCGAGTTCCCATTCTTCTCCATTGGGTTTCAAAATGATAACACTGATAAATTCATCCTGTATCATATATTGATAATCAAAAATATCCTGAACATCCTCATCATTAATTTTGATAAGTCTGTCACCTTTTTCAATTTCAAGCTCTTCAGCTATACTTCCTGGTTCAACACCTATTATAAGATGTCCTTTTGAATTACTCACTACATTATCTCCTATTTAGGCATAATCAATATTATACATTAAATTTCTTGACGTGTCAGTATTGTAATGTTAAAACTAAATATGGTACTTTTTTAAAAATCTTAGAAGCAGTAAAATTGCTTCTCAACAAATGGAGAAAATCAATGGCTGACTTTCACAATCTAGACAATTCCATGCCGGTGGCACCGCTTCGCATTATCGCCATGGAATCTGCAAAAGAGCTTGGAGCTAGCGTAGATAAACATCTTGTTAGTTTCAGACAAACATTACATCAAAAACCTAGCAAAGATCCTGCATTTAATGAATATATAAAAGATTCTTATCTTTTAAATGCAGAATGCCCAAGATTTGCCAGCGGTGAAGCCAAGGCGATGATCAATGAATCAACTCGTGGTAAAGACATCTATATTATAACGGATGTCTGCAATCACAGCATATCATATAAGATGTATGGTTATACAAACTATATGTCTCCTGATGATCATTATCAGGATCTAAAGAGAGTTATTCAGGCAATAAACGGAAAGGCAAACAGAATTAATGTAATCATGCCTTTCTTATATGAAGGCAGACAGCACAAAAGAAACGGTATGGAATCTCTTGATGCTGCATCAATGTTCAAAGAATTACAAGATATGGGCATTTCAAACTTTATCACTTTCGATGCTCACGATCCAAGAATTTCAAATGCAGCTCCACTAGGAGGATTTGACAACTTTATGGCTTCATATCAGTTTATGAAGGCACTTCTTTCAAAAATTAATGATCTTACTGTAGACAAAGATCATCTTGTTGTTATCAGTCCAGATGAGGGTGCTCTTGACAGGGCCGTATATTTTGCAAATGTCATCGGAGCCGATACTGGTATGTTCTATAAGAGACGTGATTATGCACATGTTGTTAATGGTACAAATCCTATTGTAGAACATAAATTCCTGGGTTCAGGTCTTGAAGGCAAGGATGCAATTATCATTGATGATATGATTTCATCAGGTTCAAGTATGATCGATACAGCAAAACAGCTAAAAGCAATGCATGCTAAAAGAGTTTTTATCTGTACTACTTTCGGTTTATTTACAGATGGCATGGAAAAATTCGATCAGGCTTATGAAAAAGGTTATTTTGATGCTGTTATTTCTACCAACCTGATATACCAGCAGCCTGAAGTATTAAAGAGAGACTACTATCTTCTCGCAGATATGGGTAAATTCCTTGCAACAATCATTGATTTCTCAAATCATGATGCATCATTTGAAAAGGTATATACACCAACTGATAAAATTCATAATATTCTTGATAAATACAATTTAAGAGAATCTTCTGCTGAAGAACTATTTGATTAATAAAATAAGCGCTGTATAAAACATTTTTTATACAGCGCTATTTTTATTGATTTTTGATTATCACCTAAAAAAATAATCTATGCTTTCATAACTTGAAAATTTTCAAAAATGAAATATTTCTTATTCTTCCATAACTTCAAAATCCATTACAACCTTAAATAAATCGCCATCAAGAACTATGTCAAACTTACCCTTTTGAGCAAATGTAAGACTTTTTGCTATTGACAGTCCAAGTCCTGCTCCCTCAGAATTTCTTGACATATCTCCTCTGATAAATTTCTCACCAATTTCATCAGCATCATAGCTAAGTTCTGAAGCTGAGATATTTTTTATAGAAAATACAGTTCGTTTTTTGCCATCTTCTTCGTACAATCCTAGTTCCATATATACTCTGGTATTTTCCATAGCATACTTATAAACATTAGTGAACAGATTATCAAGAACACGCCAGATAAGTCTGCTGTCTGCAAGTATAATGATATCCTTTGACTCAGCTTTAAATAATGGTTTTAAACCTCTTTCATCAAACTTATCCTGAAACTCAGAAGTAAATTGCTCAATTACATCTGCAATATTTGTTCTTGCAAAATTAACATCAAAATTACCTGATTCTATTTTTGTAGTCTCTACAAGGTCATCAGTGAGCTGTTTAAGCTTATACGCTTTTTCTTCTAATATATTTATATATCCCTGAACCTTGATATTATCTATATCTTCTCTCTTAATAAGATTTATATAATTAATAATAGATGTTAAAGGTGTACGAATATCATGCGAAACATTTGTTATAAGCTCTGATTTTAATCTCTCATCCTTGATACTGGTATTTACAGCCTTCTGCATCCCCTCTCCAATTGAGTTAACAGCTTTTGCAATAAGGAGATTCTGTCCATGTAACCCCTGAGTATCAACCTTTGAATCTGTATAACCACTATCAATATCTTCAATTACTCTTACAATTTTCTTTCTTTGCTTATTTGCAGTATAAATATATAAACCAATTAAAAGATCATAAACACAGGCTATTCCAATTCCCAAGACTCCGTTTCTGATTGCAATAATATTAATGGCAATTGAATAAAGGACCGGAATCCATGTACCTACAGCTACATTTGCATTATCTGCAATACCGTTTATAAAAACATGAAAACTCTGTTTGACTCTAATAAAAATACTATTTTCTAATACCTTGTGTGCTTTAACTCTTCTTATAAGTCCTGTAATAGCATTGATAAAACCAATGTCCCATATAAAGAACATAGCACCAAATACAGCTGGAAAATATTCAAAATCAAACAATGTATCACCAAATATCATATGCAAAACTCTAAATATAATATCTGGAACAATCATTATCAGAAAATGAAT